>JAGNPA010000226.1 GCA_017989885.1 Aquabacterium sp. | reverse complement strand
CGCAGCCGATCGGCACCCGCCGCAATGAGCAGCGTGATGGCCGCAGGCAGCACCCAGCCCATCGTCACGTCGGCCAAGGGCAAGCTCTGGAAGAAGCGGGTGGCCACGCCTTGACCGATGCCCGCCGCGTTCAGGCCATCGGCCACGCCGAACACGCAGGTCACGGCCATCACGGGGCGGAACACCCGCTCGGACACGCGCCACAGGCCATCGGCCAGGCTGAGCACCACCAGCATGATGGCCAGCGGATACAGGCCCATCAGCACCGGAATGGAAAACTGGATCAGCTGGGTGAGCCCGACGTTGGAGATCAGCAGGCTCAGCAGCACGAAGAGCGTGGCGACCCGCCGGTAGGGCTGCCCCAGCAGTTCACCAAAGTACTCGCCGCACGCCGTCATCAGGCCCACGGCGGTGGTCAGACAGGCCAGCACGATGACCACGGCCAGCAGCAGCAGGCCCGGTGTACCAAAGGTGTGCTGCACATAGCGCGTCAGCAGCTGACCGCCATTGCTGGTGCCCTGCGCCAGAACGGCGCTGCCGGCGCCCAGGTAGAACAGCGAGAGGTAGACCAGCGCCAGCGCCGTGGCGGCAATCAGCACGGCGATCACGGAGTAGCGGGTGACCAGGCGGCGCTCGAACACGCCACGGTCTCGCACCGCTGTGGCGATCACGATGCCAAAGACCAGCGCGCCCAGCGCATCCATGGTCAGATAGCCTTCCAGGAAGCCCTTGAGCAGGGGCTGGGTCACGTAGTCGCCCTGGGGCGGGGCCACCGGGCCAGCCGGCAGCCACAGGCCGGCGGCGCCGAGCAGGATCAGCGCCACGATCAGCACCGGGGTGATGAGCTTGCCCACCATGTCGATGAGGCGTCCGGGAAACAGCACCAGCGCCCACACCAGCAGAAAGAACACGCTGGTGTAGGCCGACAGGGCCAGGGCGCCCACGCCGCTGAACGGGCTGATGCCGATCTCGAACGAGGCGACCGCCGCGCGCGGGGTGGCAAAGAGCGGGCCGATCACCAGGTACACGGCCACCGCCATGGCGGTGCCGGCGCCTTGGCCCAAGGGGGCCGTGAGGGCAGGCATGCCGCCGCCCACCCGCGCCAGCGCCACCACGGTCAACAAGGGCAGGCCCACGGCGGTGATCAGAAAACCAATGGCGGCGGGCAGCAGATGTGCGCCAGCCTGCAGCCCCGCCAGGGGTGGAAAGATGATGTTGCCCGCGCCCAGAAACAGCGCGAAGGTCATGAACCCCAGTGCCAACAGATCGGAATGATTCAGACGCGCCATGTTCAACTTCGGAAGCAATGGCGTGAGCATACTGGCTCAGGGGCACCGCCGCCCCGGCGAGATCAGGCGCGTTCGCCGGCGATGTAGTGCTGCAGTTGCTGGATGATGAACTGCTGCTCGGAGATGATGTCCTTGACCAGGTCGCCAATGGAGATCAGGCCCAGCAGCTTGCCCTCGTCCATGACTGGCAGGTGGCGGATGCGTTTGTCCGTCATCAGCGCCATGCATTCGGCATTGGTCTGCTTGGGGTGCACGTACATGACGGCGGTGGTCATGATCTCGCTGACGGCGGTGTCCTTGGACGAGCGCGACAGCAGTGCCACCTTGCGGGCGTAGTCGCGCTCGGTGACGATGCCGATGACGCGCTCGTCTTCCATCACCAGCAGGGCGCCCACGCCCTTGTCGGCGGCCAGCTGGAGGGCGTCATAGACGGAGGCGCGGGGGCCGATGGCGAAAATCGCCTGGTTCGGCTTGCTTTTGAGAATGTCGGCGGCGGTCGTCACGGAAGTTCTCCTGGGTGGTCCATACCTGTTGGAACATCATCGCTGCGCGGAGGGGCGCAGGCAAGTGGGGGATTTATCATCCGAGTCGACATGTCCGCACTCACCAACCATTCCCACGTGTGGGAACACGAAGTCGCCTACCTGGCGATCCGCGCCCAGGGGCCGGGGGGGCAGAACGTCAATAAGGTCTCGTGCGCGGTGCAGTTGCGGTTCGATGTGCGTGCCTCGTCGCTGCCATTGGAGGTGAAAGAGCGCTTGCTCGCCCTGTCCGATCAGCGCCTCAACAAGCAGGGCGTGATCGTGATCAAGGCGCAGTCGTCGCGCAGCCTGGAGCAGAACAAGGCCGAGGCGCTGGGGCGTTTGCAGGCCATGGTGGCCGAGGCCTCGCAGGTGCAGGCGGTGCGGCGCCCGACCAAACCGACCTGGGGATCGAAACAGCGTCGTTTGCAGGGCAAGGCCGTGCGGGCCGACGTGAAGGCCGCACGGGGCAAGGTGCGGGACTGAAAACGACACCCGCTTGATGCGGCGCGTTCAGCGAGCAAAATGGGCGCAAAATTGCAGGCGATGGCACATTTTGTGCCTGTTTGCAGCGTCGCCTGCACCATCCTGGGTCCGTATTTTGTCCGCCATACCGCTCCACTGGGTTGTTCGCATGAATCACCGCAACCGCTCGGCGTCATGGCTGTGGGCGGTGGCGATCTTTGCGGTGTACTTTCAGGAGCATGGGCAGGGCCTGGTGATGTGGGTGGCGATGGGCCTGCAGTTTCTGGTCTATCCCCATGTGGTGTTCTGGCGGGCCCGCCTGGCGGCCGATCCCTTGCGGGCCGAAATCCAGAACATGCTGCTGGACACGTTCTGCTTCGGGGTGTGGGCGGCCTTGCTGGGCTTTCCCCTGTGGATCTCGGGTTTGCTGGTGATCTGCGGGTGCATGAACATGGCCGCTTTCCGCGGTGGCGTGGGCGTGGGGCAGGCGCTGGTGGCCACGGCGGCGGGGGCCGTGCTGGTGGCCTTGCTGGGCGCTGCCGCACCGTTTGCGCCCGACACGTCCTTGACGGTGAGCTTGATGTGCCTGGGCGCCTTGGGGGCCTATCTGGGGCTGTTTGCGCGCAGCACCTACCGGCGCACCGTGGTGCTCAACGACACGCGGGTCAAGTTGCGCCAGAGCGAGCAGGCCTTGCAGGGACAGTTGGACGCCGTGCAGTCCTTGCAGGCGCAACTGACCGAGCAGGCCAACCGCGACCCGCTCACCGGGCTCTACAACCGCCGCTATCTCAACGATTCCCTGCAGCGTGAGTTCGACCGCTGTGCGCGCGACGGCTCCCCGGTCAGCCTGCTGCTGATCGACCTGGACCATTTCAAGCAGATCAACGACCAGCACGGTCACGCCATGGGCGATGCGGTGCTGTGCCGGGTCTCCACCCTGCTGGCGCAGCACACGCGCACCAGTGACCTGTGCTGTCGCTATGGGGGCGAGGAGTTCCTGCTGTTCCTGCCCGACATGGGACTGGACGCGGTGTGCGAGCGTGCCGAACGCTGGCGTGAGCTGATGGCGGCGCAGCGCTGGGAAATCGAGGGGCAGTCGGTCGGGGTCACCCTGTCGATCGGGGTGGCATGTGCGCCCCAGGCCGAGATGACGCCGGCGGCCTTGATTGCGCTGGCCGACCAGGCCTTGTACCGAGCGAAGTCCGAAGGACGCAATCGGGTGTGTGTGGCCGATGTGCCGTTTGCCCTGGCTGTGGCCTGAACCGGGCGGAGTCTCTTCATGACGGTGTTTTTGTTTTTGGCCCTGGTGGTGACCTGGGTGACCCTGGGCTCGCGGCTTTCGACGTTGAATCAGCGTCTGACTGAGCTGGAGCGCCAGTTGCGGGCGCTGGCCGAGAAGGCCGCGCAGCCACCCGCGCCGCCTGTGCAGCCCGCCGCCGTGGCATTGCTGCCTGAAGCGCACGCCGAGGTCGACCTGGAGCCCTCGCTGGGGCCGGCGCGCAGCACGCGGCCAGCGTTCCGCGACACCGTGCCCATGCCCGCGCCGACCGCAGGGGCCGAGCCCTTGGTGGCATCCCTGTCGCAGCCGGCACCCGAGCCGGTGCGTTCGGCCGAAGTTCGCGAGGCCGCGGGCCTGTCCTTCATGGGGCTGATCAAGCGCAATCTGTTTGCCAGTGCGGGCATAGGCCTGCTGCTGCTGGGCTTCACCTTCCTGCTCAGTGCGTTGTCGTGGCGCGAGCTGCTCTCACCGGGGATGCGCATTGGCCTGGCCTGGTTGGTGGCCGCCGGCATCGGCTATGTGGGCTGGCGATTTGGTCGGCGCAACCCCTTGTGGGGGCAGATTTTGCAAGGCGGGGCGGCGGCAGTGGCCTATCTGGCGACCTATGTGGGCGGGCACGCTTATGGCCTGTTCTCTGAGACGACGACCCTGGGGCTGTTTGCGGTCTTGTCCGCCGCGTTGGTGTGGCGCGCGGTGCGTGAAGACGCGAAGGTGCTGGCCGG
>JAGNPA010000225.1 GCA_017989885.1 Aquabacterium sp. | reverse complement strand
AGCAGTCGCCCAGACCATCTTCCTGTCAGGCTTCTCCACGGCGGAGCAGGTGACCGAGGTGTCCGGGCGTGGCGTGGGGATGGACGCCGTACGCGGCTTCCTGCAGCGCGAAGGCGGTGACGTTCACATCCACTTCCTTGACACGAACGTGGGCGCTGATTTCCGTGCCTTCGACTTGGTGGTCAGCCTGCCGGCCCGCTTCGGCACCCAGCTGGACCTGCCGACCGAGGCTGCCACGCCTGAGCCTCAGTTCGCACCGCTGTCAGTCTGAGCCACAGCCAGGCAAACAGCCTGGCCCAAACAAAAAACCCGCCGGTTTGCACTGGCGGGTTTTTTTTGTTTCTGGCTGGCCGGGAAGGCCAGGCAGACAAGAAAGACTGAATTACTTCAGCTTCACTTCCTTGTAGGCGACGTGCTTGCGTGCCTTGGGGTCGAACTTCATGAATTCCAGCTTTTGAGGCGTGGTCTTCTTGTTCTTGCTGGTGGTGTAGAAGTGGCCGGTACCCGCAGTGGATTCCAGCTTGATCTTTTCGCGTCCGCCTTTTGCAGCCATGATTCAGTCTCCAATTACAGTTCGCCGCGGGCGCGCAGATCCACCAGGACCTGATCGATACCCACCTTGTCAATCAGGCGCAGAGCGGCCGTGCTGATGCGCAGACGCACCCAGCGGTTTTCGCTTTCGACCCAGAAACGACGGTACTGCAGGTTGGGCAGGAAACGACGCTTGGTCTTGTTGTTGGCGTGGGAAACATTGTTCCCGGACATCGGGCCCTTGCCCGTGACTTGACAGACGCGTGCCATGACGCTTCTCCGTTCGCTGTAATTGCGCTTATGTTGCGAATCGGTGCCCAGAGCAGGGGTGCTCATTGCTGAACCAGACCCTGTTGAAGCACCCTTCCGGAAGCGTCGACGTCAAAAGCCACCAAGTGGCCTGCAATGACGCATCTACTCCGGGACGAGTTGTGCAAAAACCGAGATTATAGCCAGATTCTTCGGTCTTGGCAAAGAGGGGCGACAAACAAGCCGCCATCCCCCCGATCAGGCTGCGCCTTGCTCCAGGAAACGCTGGGCATCCAGGGCGGCCATGCAGCCCGTGCCGGCGCTGGTGATCGCCTGACGGTAGACGTGATCCTGCACATCCCCCGCTGCGAACACGCCCGGCACGCTGGTCATGGTGGCAAAGCCGCTGTTGCCGCCGCGCGTGATGATGTAGCCGTCCTTCATCTCCAGCTGGCCCTTGAAAATGTCGGTGTTGGGCTGGTGGCCGATGGCAATGAAGCAGCCCTTGAGCGAGAGCTCCTTGAGGCTGTTGTCTTCCACGTTCTTCAGACGCACGCCGGTGACGCCGCTTTGGTCCCCCAGCACCTCGTCCAGCACATTGAACACGTGCAGCTCAATCTTGCCGGCCGCCACTTTCTCGTGCAGCTTGTCGATCATGATGGGCTCGGCGCGGAACTTGTCGCGGCGGTGGATCAGGTGCACCTTGCTGGCGATGTTCGACAGGTACAGCGCTTCTTCGACAGCGGTGTTGCCGCCGCCCACCACGCAGACCTCTTGGTTCTGATAGAAGAAGCCGTCGCAGGTGGCGCAACCGCTCACGCCACGGCCCATGAACGCTTCTTCAGAGGGCAGACCCAGGTACTTGGCCGAGGCGCCGGTGGCGATGATCAGTGCGTCGGTGGTGTAGGTGCCGGCGTCGCCCTTGAGGGTGAAGGGGCGCTGTGTCAGGTCTACCTCGTTGATCTGGTCGAAAACCATGGCTGTGTGAAAGCGCTCGGCGTGCTGCTGGAAGCGCTGCATCAGGTCCGGGCCTTGCACGCCATGCACGTCGGCCGGCCAGTTGTCCACCTCGGTGGTGGTCATCAGTTGGCCGCCCTGGGCGATGCCGGTGATCAGGGTGGGCTTGAGGTTGGCGCGTGCGGCATAGATGCCCGCGGTGTAGCCCGCAGGACCCGAGCCCAGGATCAGGACTTGGCTGTGTGTTGGAGTACTCATGGCTTGGCCTTTCAGTGTGTGTGTATGCTACAGCCACGGCAGTGACCGTTGCGAACAAGGGCAAATTCCGATGGGCTGCGTCATGCAACCTCGTTAAAGTGCTAAAAAATAACGGTGTATTGACGAAAATTGTAGAGACAGGTTGTGTGTCGCACCGATGCCAGGTGGTAAAGCCCGCCCGGCTCCATGTTTTTGACCTGAGTCCCTGTCTGATAAAAGAGGAGCGTTCATGGCCATGCTGTCCAATCTCGACCTGATCCGTCGAGTCCCGTTGTTTTCGATGCTCACACAGGCTCAGGCTGAGTCGATTGCCGAGGGGGTGGTCAAGCGTCGCTATCGTCGGGGCGAATTGATCGTCGAGCGCGGTCGCAAGACCAATTCGCTGTTCATTTTGCTGACCGGGCGCGCCCGTGTGGTGGCGGCCGATGAACGTGGCCGTGAAGTCATCCTGGCCGTGCTGGAAGCCGGTGACTACCTGGGCGAAATGAGCCTGATCGACAACGAGCCGCATTCGGCCACGGTTCGCGCTGAAGTGCAGACCGACGTGCTGGTGCTGGGGCGTCCTGAGTTTGCGCGCTGCCTGCCCGAGAACTCGTCCTTGTCCTACGCCATCCTGCGCGGCCTGGTGCAGCGCCTGCGTGCTGCCGACCGCCAGATCGAATCCCTGGCCCTGCTCGATGTCTATGGCCGCGTCGCGCGCGCCCTGCTCGACATGGCGGACGAAGACGCCGGCGAGAAGGTCATCCGTGGCAAGGTCTCCCGTCAGGACCTGGCCAAGCATGTGGGGGCCTCCCGCGAAATGGTCAGCCGCGTGATGAAGGACCTGGAAGAGCGCGGCCTGATCGAAACGCAGGAAACCGGCAGCGTGGTGCTCAAGGAGCGCCTCTCCAACACCGCCTGATCCGAACGGCTGTCCCCGCATGACCGAATGCCCCTTGCGAGGGGCATTTTGCTGCGTGCCCGCAAGCGCGCGGGCCAGGGCAAAAAGCGCTCACAATGTCGCCATGACATTTCCGCTGGGATCTCTTCATTCTGACGCCGCGGGCTCGGGCAAAGCCGCCGATCGCCGCGCTGAACCTGCCAGTCACCCCCGCACCATCGGGCGCCTGCACCGTGTGCCCAAGACGCCTGTGGTGGCACCGGTCGAACCCCTGGAGCAGACCATGCGCTTCCAGGCAGCGCTGCTGCTGGGCGGGGTGCTGTGGATTTTGATGGTGCTGGCCATGGCCAGCCATGATCGGCTCGACCCGGCGTTCACCACCTCAGGGCAGCATGCCGTGCCTCACAACTGGGTGGGGCAGTTGGGGGCCTATGTGTCCGACATTTTGCAAATGCTGCTGGGGCACTCGGCCTGGTGGCTGCCCCTGGTCGGCCTGCGGGTGTGGCTGGGGGCGCTGGCGCTCTGGATGCGCCGCGACACGGCGCGCAGCGTCGCACGGGTGCCTGTGCCCGTCGAGACCGTCTCGCCGATGAGCGGCATCTGGCGAGTCTGGCTGGGGTTGGCGCTGGTGCTGTCGGCCAGTTGCGCGCTGGAGTGGTCCCGCCTGTACCGCCATGAGGCCATGCTCGCTGGCGAACAAGCCGGCGGCGTGCTGGGCCTGATCCTCGGTCAATGGGGCATGCGCTGGTTGGGCTTCAATGGCTCGGGCGTCCTGTGGATTGCCTTGCTGGTGGCAGGCAGTGCCCTGGCCCTGCGCTTTTCCTGGCTGGACCTGGCCGAGCGCATCGGGCAATTGTTCGATCGCCTGCGTCAGCAGCACGAAACCCAGCGCGAGGTGGCGCAAGACATCCGCATTGGCGAGAAGGCCGCCATCGAGCGCGAGCGCGTGGTCGAAGAGGTGCGCCAGGAGGCCCCGATCGAGCCCATCCCGCTGATCATCGAGCAACCGATGGTCGAGGTGCCCAAGTCCGATCGCGTCACCAAGGAAAAGCAAAAGCCGCTGTTTGCCGAGATGGCCGATGGCAAGCTGCCGCAGATCGATCTGCTGGACGCTGCACCGGGACGGACGGAAACGATCACCACCGAGTCCCTGGAGATGACCTCGCGCTTGATCGAGAAAAAGCTCAAGGACTTCGGCGTGGAGGTGCGCGTCGTGGCGGCCTCGCCGGGCCCGGTCATCACCCGCTACGAAATCGAACCGGCCACCGGCGTGAAGGGCTCGCAGATCGTCAACCTGGCCAAGGACCTGGCCCGCTCTCTGTCGCTGGTGTCCATCCGCGTGGTCGAGACCATTCCCGGTAAAAACCTGATGGCGCTGGAACTGCCCAACGCCAAGCGCCAGATGATCCGCCTCACCG
>JAGNPA010000224.1 GCA_017989885.1 Aquabacterium sp. | reverse complement strand
ACGAGGTGAAGGTGGCGTGGCACGGTGGTGGCCCGCGTCAGGAGCGGAGAACGCTCACCCGCGCCCTCAGGTCGCGCCACAACATACCGAAGTACGCCCCAAGCTCAGCCACGCCAAGCCAGACCAACACGCGCCCCCTAACTATTTCAATAAACGGTCAAGAAACCGAGCAAGACAAGAACATGGAAGCCCTGCACATCCTCACGGACGATGGCCACATGCTGGCAGGCCGTTGCTTCAGGCCACACGGCGGCGTCAATGTGCGCCGCGCCGTCATCATCGCCTGCGCATTGGGCGTGCCGCAAACCTTCTACGAGCGCTATGCCAGCTGGCTGGTGCAGCAAGGCTGCGTCGTCTATACCTTTGATTGGCGTGGCATGGCGCAGTCAGCGCCGCCCAGCCTGGTCGGCTACAAGGCCAAGCTGGTGGATTGGGCGCGCCACGATGCCCCTGCCGTGATGGAACTGGTCGCGCAACGCCATCCTGGTCTGCCCATCACCTGGTTCGGTCACAGCATGGGCGGCATCTTGTTCGGCATGATGCCCGCGCATCCTCGCATCGACAGGGTGGCCACGCTGGGCAGTGGCAGCGGTTATCACGAGCATCTGGCTCGGCCTCTGCGTTATGTGATCGGTGCCTTCTGGCATGTGATCGTGCCCTTGAGCGTGGCCCGGCATGGCTACTTTGCCGGGCGCCGTATCCGCACTGTGGACGATCTGCCGCGCGGCGTCGTGGCGCAATGGAAGCGCTGGTGCAGTCATCCGGATTTTGTCGTCAGTGAAGGCGAGGCCGTGCGGCAGGCCTATGACAGCGTGAAGTTGCCCATCACGGCGGTGGTGTTCACCGATGACACGATGGCCAGCCCGCGTGGCGTCAAAGCCATGCACAGCCATTACACGGGCACGCAGGTGGATCTCAAAGTGTTGCGCCCCGAGCAGCAAGGCTTGCGTGCTGTCGGGCACTTCAACTTCTTTCATGCCAAGACCGGGCCACGTGGCTGGGCCCTGAGCTTGCCCTGGCTGGGCTTGTCGCCCGCCTGATGGTGCGCAGCCTCGGCCTCAACCCAAGGCGCCTGTGATGCCAACCTGCCGATCGCGCGGGTCGATCAGCACGCCCGGGTTGAGGATGCCTTGCGGGTCCACGCTGGCCTTGGCGGCTTGCAGCATCTGGCGGTACAGCGCGGGTGTTTCCTGCTCATAGCCTGGCCTGTGGTCGCGCCCCACGGCGTGGTGGTGGGTGATCGTGCCGCCGTGTTTGATCACGGCTTCGTTGGCGGCCAGCTTGATCTCGCGCCAGGCGGCCAGAGCCGATGCCACATCGCCCTGTGCGCTGCCCAAGGCCGCGATGGTGAAGTAGGGCGCTGGGCCATCCGGGTAGATGTGTGTGAAGCGGCAGGATACGAACGCCGGGTGGCCGGTGGCTTGCTGCACGGCCTGCGCCACATCCTTGCGAACGCCTTTGTAGAAGGCCTCGAACTTGTCCCAGGTGGTGGCGGTCTCGAAGGTGTCCATGATGAGGCCGTTGCCCACAGCCGGGTCGCGCCAGTAGGGCATGCGCAGGAAGGCCTGTCGCCAGACGCCAGCGGTGCCGCTGCGGTGCTCTTCTCCACCTTCATCGCGCATCGAGCGTTCGACCGATTCGGCGTCATAGCTGCCGCCGTAGCTGCTGACCAGTTCCAGCGCGCGGCGCATCCATTCATTCATCGGGTGATCCGCTGACTCGAATGCCAGCACCAGCACGGCTGCGGTGCCATCACCTACGCCAGAGAACACGGTCTCCATCGGGTCGAGCAGGCGGCAGTTGCTGGGATACAGGCCAGACTGCGCCAGGGCCCGCACGCATTGCACGCCTTGTTTGTAGTCCGTGAAGCGCACCGAGGCATTGGCGCGGAATCGGGGGCGCTCCTGCAGGCGCATCCAGGCTTCGGTGACCACGCCCATCGTGCCTTCCGAGCCCAGCACCAGGCGATCTTGCGAAGGGCCGGCACCTGATGCGGGCAGACGGCGAGAGGCACACACGCCCGAAGGCGTGACCATGCGGGTGCTCTCGACCAGATCATCGATGTGCGTCATCAGCGTGGCGTAGTGGCCGCCCGCTCGGGTCACGATCCAGCCACCCAGCGTCGAGAACTCGAAGCTCTGCGGGTAGTGGCGCAAGGTGTAGCCATGTGGCTTGAGTTGCGCTTCCAGTTCAGGGCCCAGCGCGCCGGCCTGGATGCGGGCGGCGCGGCTGGTGGGGTCAACCTCCAGCACGCGGTTCAGGCGTTCCATGTCAAGCGACACGGCGGCGGCATAACTCGCGCCCACGGCCGCTTCCACGCCACCACACACGCTGGAGCCGCCGCCATAGGGGATCACGGCCACGTTGTGGCGCGAGGCCCAGTCCAGGATGTCGATCACGGCCTGTTCGTCGTCGGGGTAGGCCACCCAGTCAGGCACATGGGGCACCTGGCGCAACCACATGCGAGCCAGGTCGGCGTAGCTCTTGCCCATGGCGTGATTGAGTCGATCCAGCGGGCTGTCGGTGAACATGGCTGACAAGGCCGCAGGTGGTGCGATGCGCGGCGCGGGCAGCGTGAAGTCGCCAACCTGTGGTTCGGGTCGATCCGTGATCTGCCCGCCCAGCATCTGCACCATCATCGAGATGCGGGCGGTCTCTTCCTGCGTCAACTGTTCGGATGCTGCGCCCCAACCCCAGAAGCGGCGAAG
The DNA here is from genome assembly GCA_017989885.1 of Aquabacterium sp. GTDB lineage: Bacteria > Pseudomonadota > Gammaproteobacteria > Burkholderiales > Burkholderiaceae_C > Aquabacterium. Next base: position 1,592 of record JAGNPA010000224.1, on the reverse strand, counting down.
TGGGCGGCGTGAAAGCGTGGCGTTCATCGGGCGGGTCCTTTGCTTTGAAGGTCTGGCTGTGATTTGTCTGCTCGGTGAAGGTCACTGTAGGCAGGCTTGCCTTTTATCGATAGTTAATTCGCGCCATCTTTTCGATAATTGGTGACAATGCCGCCAACTGCCACAGCAGGCAGTGGAGTACCGGATGTGAATGGCTTGATGAGGGTGACCGGCGCCTGGACTGGGCTGCTGACCGATTGGCTGGACCGCGAAAGCCTGGCCGCACCCAGGTTGCGAGCCCAACTGGCCCGCTTTGCGCTCGATGATGCGGTGCCCTTGCCAGTGTGGCGTGATGCCCTGGCTCAGGCGGCGGCCTTGCGGCCGGGCGAGCTGGCTCTGGGCTTGCAGATCGGGGCGGGTGTGCAGCCACGTCACCTGGGCGTGCTGGGCTATCTGGTGGCGGCGTCCGACAACCTGGGCGAGGCCATGCGCGTCTATCTGGCTTATGAGCGCCTGTTCTACGGCGCCAATCTGGCCCAGGTGAGCTGGCAGGGCGATGAGGTCGAGATCGCCTGGCCGCCAGCAGAGCAGGGGCCGATGTTCAACGAGGTCTCCATCGGCGCCTTGGTGACCTTCATGAGCCGCCAGGTGGACGATCCACCCAGGCCATTGCAGATCAGCTTTGTTCATGAAGCGGCACCGGATCTGCGCCAGCGTTACGAAGCCTTCTTCGCCTGCCCGGTAGCCTTCGGCGACAGCCACACCCGGGTGCGGATCCCCGTGCCTTACATGCAGATCCCCATGCGGCACCCGGAGCCCGGTTTGCGCGTGCTGCTGGACGGCCAGGCTGAAGCCCTGTTGCGTGCCTTGCCCGAGCCGGGGGATTTTGACCAGGCCGTGCAGCGCCTCTTGCTGCGCGTGCTGCCGGAGGGCGGGGTGTCCGTGCACCGGCTGGCGCAGATGATGAACCAGTCCGCACGCACCTTGCAGCGCAGGTTGGGCGATCACGGCCTGACCTGGCAGATGCTGCTGGATCGCACACGCGAGCAACTCGCCAGGCAGTATCTGCGGGACCCCGCCTTGTCAGTCTGCGAGGTGGCGATGATGCTGGGCTACAGCGACCAGAGTGCCTTCACCAAGGCCTTCAAGCGGTGGACGGCCGATACGCCCCAGGCCTGGCGATCACGCGGCATTCGATGACTCGGCGCAACGACTCGGTGTAAACGCGCCCCCTGATCAGGCTATGACGTTTGCACCGATGTGGCGCGTTAATCGACTCGCCAGAATGTGGGGCAAATCAATTGGAAGAGACGCCCTGTTCTGCCTTGCCCAGGCGCTGGCGTGTCCGCCTCGGAGACTGTCATGCCCCGCCAGATCGTGCACGGCGCCTTGAGCGTCCTGACCCTCGTTGTTGCCTCCTCAGCCTGGTCTGCTGCCGCACCTTGGGTGCCCAATACCACCGGCAACGTCGGCCCGGCACCCACCACCTTACGGATAGGAAATTCAACCGCATGAGGCCAAGTATGGCACGAGTTTTGGGCCTCGAAACACGTTCGGCCAAGGAAGGTTGAGCGCTCGCTTGCCGCTCAATGGCAAGAGCTTGGGAGGCAGTA
>JAGNPA010000223.1 GCA_017989885.1 Aquabacterium sp. | reverse complement strand
GGGATGAGCCGGCTGTTTGCATTGTCGCTTCATTCAACCCGACCCGCCAACACCAGGGTGGGCGAGTGGGGTTGTGAGTGTGGCTTACTGCTGAGCAGGGTCGCGCAGGAAGATTTCCACGCGGCGGTTTTGTGCCTGACCTGCAGCGGTGGCGTTGCTGGCGACGGGCTCACGCGAACCGCGACCCGAGGTCTCGATGCGTGCCGACGAGACACCACGGTCGCTCAGGTAGTACTTGACGCTGTCAGCACGTTGCTGCGACAGGGGGTTGTTGATGGCGTCGGTGCCGGTGCTGTCGGTGTGACCCACGATGCGCACGATCATGCCGCTGCCGTTGGTGGTCAGGCCTTGCGCGAAGGTGTTGAGCACCGAGCGCAGCTCAGGCTTGAGCGTGGCGCTGTTGCGGTCAAACGAGATGTCGCTGGGGATGTTGACCTTCAGCTGGTTGTCGTTGGTGCGCGTGACTTCGACCGGGGTGCCAGCGGTGGCTTGCTCCATGGCAGCTTGTTGTTGCTGCATGCGCTTGGACCACAGGTTGCCGGCGATGGCGCCAGCAGCCGCACCGATGGCGGCGCCGCGGACGGTGTTGTCACCACCGGTGGCGTTGCCAATGATGGCGCCAGCGATGGCACCCAGGCCCGCGCCCTTGGCTGTACCTTGTTGGGTCTGATCCATGTTCGCGCAACCCGTCACGGCGAGGGCACCGGCCAGGGCCACGATCAGGGCAGGACGGCTCAGGCGGGCGGCGGTCTGGGAGGTTTTGGCGAAGGTCATGTGTCTTCCTTTTTTGGGTAGAGCGAGGCGAAGCCTCGGAACTGGCATGTCACCTTAACGCGCGAGGTACCCGCGGCGATGACAAGCCCCCATCAGGCTGGAACCTGATCGAACTGCATGGAGGCCAGTTTGGCGTAAAGACCATTTCGGTGCATCAACTCGGCATGGGTGCCGACATCGACGATGGTGCCCGCTTCCAGCACGATGATGCGATCGGCATTGACCACCGTACTGAGGCGGTGGGCAATGACCAAGGTGGTCCGGTCTTTCATGGCCTCCTCGAGCGCGGCTTGGACAGCCCGCTCGCTTTCAGTATCAAGCGCACTGGTGGCTTCGTCAAGCAGCAAGAGCGGTGCGTTCTTCAAGATGGCGCGGGCGATGCTGATGCGCTGACGCTGTCCACCCGACAGGCGCACACCGCGCTCGCCCAGGAAGGTGGCATAGCCCTCGGGCAACTGGCTGATGAAGTCGTGTGCATGGGCGGCCTGTGCGGCGGCCTTCACCTCGTCGTCGCTGGCACCGGGGCGCCCATAGCGGATGTTCTCCATCGCGCTGGTCGAGAAGATGACGCTGTCTTGCGGGACGATGCCGATGCGCTCGCGCAGGGCGTCCAGGTTCAGCTGGCGGATGGGCACGCCATCGAGTTCGATCTGCCCGGATTGGGGATCGTAAAAACGCAGCAACAACTGAAACACCGTGCTTTTGCCGGCGCCGCTGGGGCCGACCAGGGCGATGGTTTCACCGGGTTGCACCTCCAGGTTGAGGTGGCTCAGGGCCGCTTGCATGGGTCGCGACGGGTAGTGAAAGCTCAGGTCGCGCACACTCAGGCGTGAGCCGCCGTGAACCGCAGGCAGGCTTTGCGCCTGGGCTGGCGTCTGGATGGTCGAGCGGGTTTGCAGCAGTTCGACCAGGCGCTCGGTGGCGCCAGCGGCGCGCAGGATGTCGCCATAGACCTCGGACAGGGCGGCCACCGAACTCAGCAGCAAGATGACGTAGACCACCGTCTGGCCCATGTGGCCCGCCGTGATCTGCCCTTGCAGCACGGCCTGGGTGCCCTGGTACAGGCCCCACAGCAGCGCGCCGGTGGTGGCGGTGATGATGAAGCCCACCAGCACGGCACGGGCCTTGATGCGACGCTCACCGGTTTTGAAGGCGCCTTCGGCGGCAGCGTCGAAGCGGCGGGCCTCGCGCGGCTCGGCGGTGTAGCTTTGCACCACGGGCACGGCGTTGAGCACCTCGGCGGCAATGGCGCTGGCGTCGGCCACGCGGTCCTGACTGTCACGCGAGAGACGGCGCACACGGCGCCCATAGGCAATGGCGGGCAGCACCACCAGCACCAGTCCCCCGATGACCTGGGCCATGACGTAAGGGTTGGTGACGATGAGCATGGTCAGCGCACCGACCGCCATGATGGCGTTGCGCAGGCCCATGGACACGCTGGTGCCCACCACGGTCTGGATCAGCGTCGTGTCGGCGGTCAGGCGCGAGAGCACCTCGCCGCTTTGCGTGGTCTCGAAGAAGGCCGGGCTTTGGCGCAGCACGTGGGCGTACACGGCGCGCTTGAGGTCGGTGGTGATGCGCTCGCCCAGCCAGGTCACGGCAAAGTAACGCGAGGCCGAGAACACGCCCAAAGCGGCCCCGACGCCGAACAGCGCCAGGAAGTGCTCGCGCAAGGCCATGACCCGCTCATCGGGGTCGGCCGAGACGATGCCCTGGTCAATGAGGGTGCGCAGCGCAATGGGCAGCACCAGGGTGGTCAGCGCGGCCAGGATCAGAAAGACCAGGGCCAAGCCGATGCGGCCTTTGTAAGGTGCCAGAAAAGGGCCCAGGGCGCGCAAGGCGCTGGGTGATTTGGCGGGAGCGGGGCCGGTGGCTTTGGACATGGTGCGGACAAGGTGGCGAAGGGGGCATTATGTTTTCAACTGACATGCCCTGTCTTGTCGCACCCGGATTGCCCGAGGACCGGCCGCTGCGTCTGCGCTCAGGCGGCTGGCACCGTGTAGTTGGCGTCGGTCATCAGGTCGATGCCGCACGACAGGCCTTCGACCCAGTCGATGAACTCCTTGACGGCGGGGCCGGCCAGCGGAGCACCGTGCTGCGGCACGATCATGTGGATGTCCATCTGGCGCGCCATGCGGGCCCAAAAGCGCAGAATCTTGCCCGACACCATGTAGCGACGGTGGAAGGCCTCCATGCCATCGGGCAGGGGCGACAGCGAGGTGATGTAGTCCGACGCCTTGTGCTTGCCCAGGAAGTTCACGCCCAGGTCACCCGAGAACAGGATCTTGCTGATGGGGTCGTAGAACTGGAAGTTGCCTTCGGCGTGCATGAAGTGCGCCGGCACCGCGATCAGCTCGCAGTCGCCAATGGAGATGTGCATGCCCGGGTCAGGGATGCCCACCACACGGCCGAGCGTCTTGCCGGGCTTGCAGAAGTGGGGGACGAAGCGCTCCCACAGGGTCGAGACATACAGCTTGGCGTCGGGGGTGGCCGTCATCCAGCGGTCGAGCGAGGCGATGATGTCCGGGTCGGCGTGCGAGGCGATGATGGCCGACAGGCGCGAGGGCGGGAAGTACTTGGTCATGCCCAGGTACAGCTCGCTGTAGGCCAGGTTGCCGCCCGGGTCGATGATGGCACCGGTGTCGTCGTTGACGATCAGAAATTGGTTGGCTTGAACAGCTTCACCACCCTCCGTGCTGAGGTCGGAAAACATCAGGCACACGTGGCCTTTGTGACGGAATAGTTCGTGAGGCATGTTGGATCTCGATCAAGAAGCGCCAGGGTAGGGCGATCTTGCGTCACCAGACTTAACTCAGGTCAAATCCAATGGAATTGACCGAAATCAGGAATACAAGGTGTTGCGTGGGCGATGCAGTGGCTCAAGCCGGCCCCAGCAGATGCTGGCGGATGGCCGGCAAAGGGTCGCCTGCATCGCAGGCCACCACACGGCGCAGTGGCATGCTGCGCAGCCACGTGATCTGGCGCTTGGCCAACTGGCGCGTGGCGGCGATGCCTTTTTCCATCACCTCATGCAGCACGGCGGGCTGGTCGAGGTCCTGGCCGGCGTCCAGCGCTTCCCACACCTGGCGGTAACCCACGCAGCGGATCGAGGGCAGGTTGGCATGCAGGTCGGGGCGCAGGCGCAGGCGCTTGACTTCGTCGATGAAACCGGCCGCCATCATTTGCTCGAAGCGCAGCGCGATGCGTTGATGCAGCCAGGCGCGATCGTTGGGCTCCAGGGATACCAGGATGGCATCGTGCACCGGGGCCTGCGCGCTGCTGCGGGTGTGGAAGGCCGACAGCGGGCGGCCGGTGCTGTGCCACACCTCCAGCGCGCGCTGGATGCGTTGGGTGTCGCCAGGCGCCAGGCGCGCCGCTGTCACCGGGTCCACCTTGGCCAGGTCTGCGTGCAGCGCGGCACTGCCTCGCGCGGCCATCTGGGTGTCGAGCACGGCACGGATCACCGGGTCGGCAGGGGGCAACTCGTCCAGACCTTCCAGCAAGGCTTTGATGTAGAGCATGGTGCCGCCCA
>JAGNPA010000222.1 GCA_017989885.1 Aquabacterium sp. | reverse complement strand
CGGCCTGGCGGCGCAAGGCGAGGTTGACGTGCTCGTTGACCAGCATGAGGATGCAAAAGCCCAGAATGTTGAGCACCACGATGGACTCGATCATCACCACGCCGGTCACCACCTCGAGGTGAGTCGATCCCGCGCGGAACAGCAAAGGACGCAGCAGCAGAAAAACCCCATGACCGCCACAGACCCAGGCCGTCAGCCGGCGTGCCGGATGGACGCGACCGTCGTGCGGCCAGATGGCGCGTGCGCTCAGCAGGAAGAACAGCCCCGGCCCCACACTGGCCATCACCAGACGGACGCGCAAGTCCGGCTGCACCACGGTGAAATACAGCGCCAGCAGCAGCCACGCGGCCATGAGCGGCAAGAAGCTGCGCAGCCTCGCCAAAGGACGACCGACGTGAGCACGACACCCCTGCATGCACTGGTAGGCCATCAACAAGATGCCCCCCTGGGCCAGCAACACTTGAACAGGGCCGGGCGCCTGCGGCCGCAGCAAAAAGCCCACGCAGCCCAGGAAGCCGAAGGCGTAAGCGAGCGTCCACGCCTTGAGGCCCGGGATGTCACGGTTGAAGCGCCAGACCGCCTGGAAGACGGCCGCCATGATCCCCATGAGGAGGGCTGCAAGGAAGAGCAGTGTGGGGGTGTGCATGGTGGAATCATGGTATGCGAGTTTCGGACGAGCCCCCGCAGATGAACGCGACGTGTTATGTTCACAACCCGCACATGACGAAATATTTCACGGCATTTTTCAGGTCTGCGAACTGTTGAGCTGACATGTCCCACGCTCACCCGCCGGCACCCACTTTCGCCCGCCAGATCGCCTACACGCTGGTCACGCTGGGTGCGATGATCCTCGCCTTCGTGGTCTACACGACCTCCGAGAAGGCCATTGATGCGGCCAACGAAGCGCGGCTGCGTACTTTCCTGCTGGCCGACGAGTTGCACCAGTCGTCCGACGACCTCACCCGCATGGCGCGGCTCTACGTGGTCAGCGAACACCCGCACGCGCGCCAGTATCACCAGCGCATCCTCGACATCCGTGAAGGCCTGCAAGCCCGGCCCGACGGCTACAGCGGCATCTACTGGGATCTCATGCTCGTCAACGGCCGTCCGCCCCGGCCCGACAGCACTCAGCGCATCTCGCTGGTGGAGTTGATGCGTCAGGCGGGCTTCACCGCCGAAGAACTCGACATCCTCGCCCTGGCCAAAGCCCAGTCCGACCGGCTCACGCAGATCGAACGCGAAGCGATGGCCGCGCGCGATGCGCGAGGGCCCGACGCCTCCGAACGTCAGGCACAGGCCGTGCAGATGTTGCACGACGCCACCTACCTGGCTGCCAAGGCTGCCATCCTGGCCCCCATCGATCAGGCCAACACCTTGATGCGCGAGCGCACGAACGGCGCCGTGGCACGGGCCGAACAACGCGCGCTGCTGGCCCGTGCGGTGCTGATCGCCTGTGGCCTGATCCTGCTGTGGATGCTGTTTCGCACCGTCCAGGTCTTGCGCACCTTGCTGGGGGGCTCGGTCGATGACGTGCACGTCCAGATCGCCCGCATCGGCCGGGGCGACTTCCAGCCCAGCACCTCGTCACCGGATGCGCCGTCCGGCTCCCTGCTGGCCCGCCTGATCGACAGCCAGCGCAAGTTGCAGCAGATGAGCGCCGAGCGCGAACTCACCCAGGCCGAGCTGCACCGCAGCGAAACCCGCCTGATCGAGGCCCAGCGCCTGGCCCAGCTGGGCCACTGGGAGCTTGACCTGGGCACCTATGCCATGCACTGGTCTCACGAGGTCTACCGCATCTTCGAGCGCGACCCCGCCCGCTTCACGCCCAGTTGCGACAGCATCCTCGCCCTCATCCACCCCGACGACCGCGAGCGCGTGGACCGTGAATTCAAGGCGGCGATGGTCAGCCACACGCCTTGCGAAATCGCCTACCGCCTGCAAGGGCCCGAGGGGTGCGTGAAGTTCATCTGCCAGCGCTGCGAAGCCCTGTTCGATCCGCAAGGCAAGGCGGTGCGGCTCATCGGCACGATGCAGGATGTCAGCCACAGCAAGCAGACCGAGCGGGCCTTGCAGCGCCTCAACCGCGACCTGCGCCTGCTGAGCGACTGCAACACCGCCCTGGTCCACGCGCAGGACGAGGCCACCTTGCTGCGCGACATCTGCCGCCTGAGCGTCGACAGCGGGGGCTACACCCTGGCCTGGGTCGGTTTTGCCCAGCAAGATGAGGAGCGCAGCGTGACGGTCGCGGCCCAGCATGGCGCCCTCAGCAACTATCTGGAAGAGGCGCGCATCACCTGGGCCGACAACGCGCTCGGCCGCGGCGTGGTGGGCACCGCCATCCGCACCGGCCAGCCCAGCCTGGTGACCGACATCCCCCACGATCCACGCATGGGGCCGTGGGTGGCCAAGACCGCCGAGCTCAACCTGCAATCGTGCGTGTCCCTGCCGCTGATCTGCGACGCACGGGTGCTGGGCGCCCTGACGCTCTACTCGAACGAACGCGATGCCTTCGACGCCACCGAGCTGAACCTGCTGATGGAGCTGGCCAACGACCTGGCCTACGGCATCAGCACGCTGCGCGCGCGGGCCGAACATGCCCAGGCCAAAGCCCGCCTGGACTTCCTCTCGCACTACGACCCGCTGACCCATCTGCCCAACCGCCTGCTGCTGGGCGACCGCTTCGAGCACGCCGCCGAGGTGGCCCGCAGCGAGCACCGCACGCTGACCCTGTTCTACCTCGACCTGGACCACTTCAAGCACATCAACGACAGCCTGGGCTACGCCGTGGGCGACCAGGTGCTGGTGCAGTGTGTCGAGCGCCTGCGCCAATGCCTGCCACCCAGCGCCACCATCAGCCGCATGAGCGGCGACGAGTTCGTGGTGCTGCTGACCGGCCCGGACGACCTCGCCCGCATCGCCGGCCTGGCCGACACGGTCAGCAAGGCGTTTGCCGAGCCCTTCCAGGTGGGCGAGCACGCGCTCAACGCGTCCTGCTCCATCGGCATCGCCCTGTTCCCGAGCGACGGTGACGATTTCGACACCCTGTTCCGCCACGCCCACACCGCCGTCAACAGCGCCAAGGACGCGGGCCGCAACGCCTACCGCTTCTTCTCGCACGAGATGAACGCCGGGCTGGTCGACCAGATCCGCCTGACCGGGGCGCTGGCCCAGGCGGTGCGCCGCCAGGAGTTCCGCCTGCACTACCAGCCGCAGCTCGACCTGCGCAGCGGTCACATTGTCGGCATGGAGGCCCTGGTGCGCTGGCAGCACCCCGAGGCCGGCCTGCTGCCGCCGGGCCAGTTCATCGCGCTGGCCGAACGCAGCGGCCACATCATCCCCATCGGTGAATGGGTGCTGCGCGAAGCCTGCCGCCAGGCGCGCCTGTGGGCCGACACCCTCGCCCGTCCGCCGGTGATGGCCGTCAACCTCTCGGCCCTGCAGTTCAAGCGGGGCGACGTGCTGGCCCTGGTGCGCGACGCCCTGGCCACCTCCGGCCTGCCGGCCCAGCTGCTGGAGCTGGAGCTGACCGAATCCATCTTGCTGCAAGACGTGGACAGCACGATTGCCACCCTGCAGGGTCTCAAGGCCCTGGGGGTCAAGCTCTCGATCGACGATTTCGGCACGGGCTACTCCAGCCTGTCCTACCTGAAGCGACTGGCGGTCGACAAGCTGAAAATCGACCAGTCCTTCGTGCGCGACATGCTCACCGATGCCGACGGCGCCTCCATCGTCAAGGCCATCGTGCAACTGGGGCACAACCTGCAGCTGACGGTGATCGCCGAAGGCGTGGAAACCGAGTCGCAGCGCCAGGCCCTGACCGAGATGGGCTGCGACGAGGCGCAGGGCTACCTGATCAGCCGCCCCGCACCGGCCGAGGTCTGCCTGGCCCTGCTGACGCAGGCCTGAGCGCCGCCCCCGCTAGGGCGCAGACACCACCCGGTTGCGCCCCTGCGACTTGGCCATGTAGAGCGCCTGATCGGCGCGGTGTTGCAGGCTGTCAGGCCGCTCTTGGGCCTGCAAGGTGGCCACGCCAATGCTCACCGTGACCCCGGCCACGGGCATCGCCTCGGCCTGGGCAATCTGGCTGCGGATGCGCTCGGCCACCCCGGCGGCAGACGGGGCATCGGTGTCGGCCAAGAGCACGGCGAATTCCTCGCCCCCCACGCGCGCCGCCACATCAATGTCCCGGGCGCCCTCCTGCAGCACGCTGGCCAGCACCTGCAAGACCTGATCGCCCATCGCATGGCCGTGCTGATCGTTGACGGCCTTGAAGTGGTCGGCATCGACCAGCAACACACTCAGGGGCG
>JAGNPA010000221.1 GCA_017989885.1 Aquabacterium sp. | reverse complement strand
CTGCTGAACCAGGCCTGGACAGCCCGCCCCGACGCCGAGATCGCCGCCCACCTGGGCGAAGTCCTGTGGACACAAGGCCAGACCGAGCGCGCCCGCGACATCTGGCGCCAGGGCCTGCAACTCGACCGCGACAACGAAACCCTGCAGCAGGTGTTGCAACGCCTCAACGTGAAGCCCTGACCCGCATGCGCGCCTTCCCTCGCCTGTCGACTTGGCCACGCCGCCTGGGCCTGCTGGCTCTGGCCTGTGCCTTGAGCGCGTGCAGCCACCTCGCTGCGGTGCCGCACCCGCCCACCGATGCCCCCGGCACCGCCCCATCAGACGCTGGCGCGGGCCCCGCCCGCCTGGCCCTACAAGGGCAACTCAGCCTCAAGCTGCTGGCCTGGCAGGACCTGCCCGCCAAGGGCCTGAGCCTGGGCTTTTTCTTCAGCGGCCACACCGATCAGGGCCTGCTTGACCTCATGACCCCGCTGGGCACCCTCATGGCCCAGGTGGGCTGGCACGCCGACGAGGCCTGGGTCGTGAACCAGGAGGGGCGCCAGGCCTACCCCACGCTGGACGAACTCAGCCGCCAGACCCTGGGCGAGGCCCTGCCCCTGCGCAGCCTGGTGCACTGGATGCAAGGTCAGCCCGACCCCACACAGCCCAGCACCCCGGGCGATCAGGCCGGCGTGTTCGAGCAGGCGGGCTGGCACATTGACACGCGCGAGATCGCCGAGCAACGCATCCAGGCCACGCGCAGTGCCAACGAGCAGCAACGCGCCATCCACATCAAGGTCTATCTCGACCGCTGACCCTGGCACCGCTTCCCGGCGCCGTTTTCTGCCATGCCCAGCCTGCACCACCTGCCCGCCCCGGCCAAGATCAACCTGTTCCTGCACATCACCGGGCGCCGGCCTGATGGCTACCACCTGCTGCAGTCGGTGTTCATGCTCATCGACTGGCAGGACACGCTGCACATCGACACCCGCGCTGACGGCCACATCCGCCGCCACGACCTGAACGTGGCCCTGCCCGCCGATGACCTGTGCCTGAAAGCCGCGCGCCTGCTGCAAGCCGAAAGCGGCACCACGCTGGGTTGCGACATCCGCATCGAGAAAAACGTGCCCTGGGGCGCCGGCCTGGGCGGCGGTAGCTCCGACGCCGCCACGGTGCTGCTGGCACTCAACCAGCTGTGGGGCCTGCACTGGCCGCGCAGCCGCCTGCTGGCCCTGGCCGTGCGCCTGGGCGCCGACGTGCCATTTTTCGTGCGCGGTCACAACGCCTGGGTCGAAGGCATTGGCGAGCAAATCACCCCGCTGGCCCTGCCCGACGAGGTGCTGCAGACGCCCTTGATGTTGCTCAAACCCGCCATCGCCGTGCCCACGGCCGCGATTTTTGGCAGCGATGCGTTGAAACGCGACACAAAGCCTGCTATAGTCTCAGACTTTCTTGCAGCGCCCAAGCGCTTTGGTCAAAACGACTTGCAGGATGCCGCGGTGGCTTATCAAGCCAGCAGCGACTCCGGTAACGACATTGGCCTGGCACTTGAAGTCATGCAGAACCATTTCGGCAACAGCCGGATGACAGGTTCAGGCAGCACGGTTTTTTCGTGGGTTTCCCCCGAGCAAATCAGCCACCTCACCCCCATCCAGCCAAGCGATCTGGGCCTGAATGACGCATTGTGGATCGGTCGCGTATGTCGCGGTCTGCCTCAGCACCCACTGCTCAAGATGCTCGATCAGATCGCTGATTGATGCCATCGAAAGCGTGATGCAAATGAGCAACAGACTTGCAAAGCATGCAAAACCTGATCTAGAATAGAAGGCTCTGAACGAGAGTACAGACTACTAGGTAGCAAGGCAGCAAAGACGCAAGTCAGCGCAGTTTTGAGACCTGTGTAGGGGAGTCGCCAAGTTGGTTAAGGCATCGGATTTTGATTCCGACATGCGAGGGTTCGAGTCCTTCCTCCCCTGCCAAATTTTTTGAAATTCGGCACCATCACCGAATCACACACCTGCCCTACACCTTCCGCGAAGGCTGTTTGTCCCGATCGAAGCATCGGGATCTCCTGAGGGCAAGGTGCTGGGCAGATGCTTTTTTGACATCAGCACAAGACCCCAAGGTCGGCCCATCATGATCTCCGATACCGTTTTGTTCACCGGCAACGCCAACCCGGCGCTCGCTCAGGAAATCGCCACCAACCTCGGCATCACCTTGGGCAAGGCTTCGGTCGGACGCTTCTCCGATGGCGAAACCACCGTCGAGATCCAGCAGAACGTGCGCGGCCGCGAAGTGTTCGTGTTGCAGTCCACCTGCGCCCCCACCAACGACAACCTGATGGAACTGCTGGTCATGGTCGACGCGCTCAAGCGTGCGTCCGCTCAGCGCATCACGGCCGTCATCCCCTACTTCGGCTACGCCCGCCAGGATCGCCGCCCGCGCTCCACCCGCGTGCCCATCTCGGCGCGCGTCGTGGCCGACCTGCTCGAAACCGTCGGTGTCAACCGCGTCCTGACCATGGACCTGCACGCTGACCAGATCCAGGGCTTCTTCAACATCCCGGTCGACAACATCTACGCGTCGCCCGTGCTGCTGTCCGACCTGCAGGCCAAGAAGTACGACGACCTCGTGGTGGTCTCGCCCGACGTCGGTGGCGTGGTGCGCGCCCGTGCGCTGGCCAAGCAACTGGGTTGCGATCTGGCCATCATCGACAAGCGTCGCCCCAAGGCCAACGTGTCGGAAGTCATGCACATCATCGGCGAAATCGATGGTCGCAACTGCGTGATCATGGACGACATGATCGACACCGCCGGCACCTTGGTGAAGGCCGCTGAAGTGCTCAAGGAGCGCGGCGCCAAGAGCGTGTATGCCTACTGCACGCACGCCGTGTTCTCCGGCCCCGCCATCGAGCGCATCAAGGCTTCGGCCCTTGACGAAGTCGTGATCACCAACACCATTCCGCTGAACGAAGCCGCCAAGAGCACGACCAAGATCCGCCAGCTCTCGACCGCCTTCCTGTTCGCCGAGACCATCCGCCGCATCACCGACGGTGACTCGGTCACCTCCCTTTTCTCGGAACAGAATTCCAACTTCTGATCCGATTTTCCTGACCGGGCCCTCACAGGTTCGGTCTTTTCAAAGCGCCTGGTCGCGGGCGCTTTCCATCACTGGAGCATTCCATGAAATTCACCGCCTTTGAGCGCAATCTGCAGGGGACCGGAGCGAGCCGCCGCCTGCGCAACACCGGCAAGACCCCTGGCATCGTTTACGGTGCTGGTCAAGAGCCCAAGAACATCGAGCTGGACCACAACGCGCTGTACCACGCCATGCGCAAGGAAGCCTTCCACTCGTCCATCCTCGAGATGGAACTGAATGGCAAGGTTGAAAAGGTCCTGCTGCGCGACTACCAGAAGCACCCGTTCAAGCAACTGGTTCTGCACGTCGACTTCCAGCGCGTTGACGCCACCACCAAGATCCACAAGAAGGTTCCTCTGCACTTCATCAATGCAGAGCAGTCGCCGGCCGTCAAGATCGACAAGTGCATCATCAACCACGCCGTGACCGAACTGGACATCGAGTGCCTGGCTGAGCAGCTGCCCGAGTTCCTGACGGTTGACCTGGCCAACGCGGTCAAGGGTCAAACCATCCACGTCAACGACCTGGTCCTGGACAAGCACATCACCGTGCGCACCCATGGCTTCAAGAACCCGCTGATCGCCACCGTGGTCGAGCCGGTCGAAGAAGTCATCGCCGCACCCGTGGCTGCTGCCGAGCCCGCCAAGGGCAAGAAGAAGAAGTAATTCTTCTTCGGCTCTGCCGCCAAAGCCGTCAGGCTTTGAGTCAAGCCCCGCTTTGGCGGGGCTTTTCCATTTGTAGGCCCCTCTCCATAATCCGCGACCATCATGATTCGACTGTTTGTCGGCCTGGGCAACCCCGGCCCGGAATACGAAGACACCCGTCACAACGCCGGCTTCTGGTACATCGACGATCTGGCGCGTCGCCTGAAGGTGACGCTGCAGCCCGACCGTGCGTATCACGGTCTGGTGGCGCGCGCGAACACGCCTCAAGGGCCCGTCTGGTTATTGCAGCCGCAAACCTACATGAACCTGTCGGGCAAGTCGGTGGCCGCGCTGGCGCGCTTTTTCAAGATCGCCCCGAACGAGGTGCTGGTCGCGCACGACGAACTCGATCTGTTGCCGGGTCAGGTGAAACTCAAGCAAAGCGGTGGCCACGGAGGCCACAACGGCCTCAAAGACATCCACAGCCAGCTGGGCTCACCCGACTACTGGCGCCTGCGCCTGGGCATCGGCCATCCCGGCGTCAAGCACGAGGTGGCCG
>JAGNPA010000220.1 GCA_017989885.1 Aquabacterium sp. | reverse complement strand
TCACCGGGGCGAGGGCCACCAGCGGGGGCAGGGGCAGGGCCACGGCGCTGGACCGTGCCGTTGGCGTCCAACTCACCCAGGGTCAACTGGCCACGCAGCGGATAGCCCTCTCCGACGGCCTTGAGGCTGCCGAGGCGTGCCTCGCCGCCCGACTCGTCGGGGGCGCGGGCCATGCTGGGGAAGCTGGCCGTGCGCGCGGTGCGCAACTGGTCGGCCTGGGCGCGGCGCGCAAAGTCGTCGGGCAAGGGCTGGTCGCCCACCACCACCACGTCACCGCCCAGCAACTGGGCCGCATCGCGACTGAGGCCGCGCTCGATGCGGTCGGCGAAGAAGGCCACGGCGGTCAGGGCGGCCACGGCCAGGGTCACGGCCACCAGCAAGACCCGCATGCTCGTGGCACGCAGGTCACGGCGGGTTTGGGTCAGGGCCCAGCGCCAGGCGGGAATGGTGTGCAAAAACGGATCAGCCATGTCAGTGATGTACTCGGGAACGCGCGCAATTGAGCGATGATGTCAGCTTTAGCGGAAGTTTGCTTTAGCCATGCCCGTCGAGTACCTGCGGACCCTGACCGCGCCGGAACGCACCCGGCGTACCGATGTTCACCTGGGCCTGTTCCTGGCCTTCAATGCCGGCGCCATCAACGCGGGCGGCTTTCTGGCGGTCAGCCAGTACACCTCACACATGACGGGCCTGGTGTCCGAGATGGCTGACCATCTGGCCCTGGGGCACATGGACCTGGTCAAGGGCGCGCTGATCTCGGTGCTGTCGTTTCTGGCGGGTGCGGCCACCTCGGCCATCATGATCAACTGGGCGCGTCGGCGTCGCTCGCGGCATGAGTTTTCAGCGCCACTCTTGCTGGTGGCGATCCTGATGCTGGCCTTCGGGGTGCTGGGGGCTTACCACCGTGTCATTGGCTCGTCGCTGATCATGACCGTGGTGCTGCTGTGCTTCATCATGGGCTTGCAGAACGCGATGATCACCAAGGTGTCGAACTCGGTGATCCGCACCACGCACGTGACCGGCATGGTGACGGACATCGGGATCGAGTTGGGGCGCCTGCTGTACTGGAACCGCACGCCCGACAGCCCCGAACACCCGGCCGTGCGGGCGAACCTGCGGCGCTTGCGTCTGCACGTGAGCCTGGTGCTGATGTTCTTCCTGGGTGGCCTGCTGGGTGCGCTGGGCTTCAAGCACCTGGGCTACATCGCCACGGTGCCCCCGGCCCTGTTGCTGGCCGCGCTGTCGTCGCTGCAGTTCATCCCCGACCGCAATGCGGACGCGCGCACGCCGGTGCGCAGGCCCGTGTCGGTCGACGATCAGGCCTGAATCAGACCTGCATCGACGCCTGCCTCAACCCTGAGAGGCGAAGCGGGCGAAGGTCTGGTCGAGCTGGGCGATCCAGCCGGCCTTGACGGTGTCGCTGACAAAGCTGGCCTCGAAGCTGTTGCGCGCCAGGGTGTAGGCGTCAGTGGCGTCCAGGTCCAGGTCGGCGAAGGTGGCCAGGAAGTTCTGGTTCATGTAGCCGCCAAAGTAAGCCGGGTCATCGGAGTTGATGGTGACCTTCAGGCCGTGCTGCAGCAGGGCCTTGAGGTTGTGCTCTTTCATGGTCTGGAACACGCACAGCTTGATGTTGGACAGCGGGCAGACCGTGAGGGCCGTGCCCTGGCGGGCCAAGCGCTTGACCAGTTCCGGGTCTTCGACGCAGCGCACGCCGTGGTCGATGCGCTCCACGTGCAGCACGTCCAGTGCATTGATGATGTATTCGGGCGGGCCTTCTTCGCCGGCGTGGGCGACCAGGTGCAGGCCCAGTTCCTTGCAGCGCGCAAAGACGCGGGCGAACTTCTCGGGCGGGTGGCCGCGCTCGCTGGAATCCAGGCCGACGCCGATGAACAGGTGGCGATAGGGCAGCGATTGTTCCAGCGTCTCCAGCGCGGCTTCTTCGCTGAGGTGACGCAGGAAGCACATGATGAGGGTGGCGCTCACGCCCAGCTCGGTGCGGGCACGCTCACAGGCACTGTGCAGGCCCTTGATGACCACCTCGAAGGGCACGCCCCGGTCGGTGTGGGTCTGAGGGTCGAAAAACAGTTCGCTGTGCACGACGTTGTCGGCCTTGGCCTTGAGGAAATAGGCCCAGGCCATGTCGTGGAAATCTTGCTCTGTCAGCAAGACCGAAGCACCGGCGTAGTAGATGTCGAGGAAGCTTTGCAGGTCGGTGAAGGCGTAGGCCGCACGCAGGGCCTCGACGCTGGGGTAGCTCAGCGTGACGCCGTTGCGCTGCGCCAGGGCGAAGATCAGTTCAGGTTCCAGCGAGCCCTCAATGTGCATGTGCAACTCGGCCTTGGGCATGGCCTGCACCAAGGCGGGCAATTGGTCCTGGGGAATGGGGAAGGCGGGCTGGCTCATGGCTGTATCGCGCTGTCGCGGCAAATTGAATCGTGAGAAGGGTCGAGCGAGAACGGTCGACGGAAACGGAAGAAGGAAAGGACAACAGGCCGTCCACGCGGGACAGCCTGTTATAGCGTGAATGAAGCGGCTTGGGGCCGTGTTCAACACGACCCCATGGTCATCACTTGCTGGAGGGCACCGAGCCTTCCACGCCCTTGACGTAGAAGTTGATGCCGCCGAGGAACTTGTCGTCGGCCACGGCGCCGGCGGCCAGCACTTCCTTGCCATCCGTGCCCATGATGGGGCCCTTCCAGATGGTGAAGCTGCCGTCCTTCAAACCCGCCTTGATGGTCTCGACCTGGGTCTTGACCTCGGCGGGCACGACATCAGACACGGAGACCAGGTCGATGGCGCCTTCCTTCACGCCCCACCACACGCCACCGGTCGACCAGGTGCCGTCCATGGCTTCCTTGGTGGCCTTGATGTAGTACGGGCCCCAGTTGATGACGGCCGAGGCCAGGTGGGCCTTGGGACCGAAGTGGCTCATGTTCGAGTCCCAGCCGAAGGCGTACTTGCCGGCCTTCTCAGCCGTTTGCAGTACGGCAGCGGAGTCGGTGTTCTGGAACAGCACGTCGGCGCCCTGGTTCAGCAGGCTTTGTGCGCCCTCGGTTTCCTTGGGAGGATCGAACCAGGCATTGACCCACACGACCTTGGTCTTGATCTTGGGGTTGACGCTCTGGGCACCCAGGGTGAAGGAGTTGATGTTGCGGATCACCTCGGGGATGGGGATGGAGCCCACCACACCCAGGGTGTTGGTCTTGGTCATCGAGCCGGCGATCACGCCGGCCATGTAGGCGCCCTCGTAGGTGCGGGCGTCGTAGGTGCGCATGTTGGCGGCGGTCTTGTAGCCGGTGGCGTGCTCGAACTTGACGTCGGGGTGGTCGGCGGCGACCTTGAGCATGGGCTCCATGTAGCCGAAGGTGGTGCCGAACACCAGCTTGGCGCCCTGGCCCACCAGGTCACGGATCACGCGCTCGGCCTCAGGGCCCTCGGGCACCTTCTCGACGATGCTGGTCTTGACCTTGTCGCCGAACTCCTTCTCGACGGCCAGACGGCCCTCGTTGTGGGCGTAGGTCCAGCCGGCGTCGCCCACCGGGCCGACGTAGGCGAAGGCGATGTTCAGGGGCTCGGGCGCGGTGGCAGCAGGCGCCGCCTCGGACGTGGCAGCGGCCGTGCTTTCCGGCTCGGTCTTGCTGCAACCGACCAGCGCGGCGGTAGCGGCCAGTGCGGCCCAGCCGCCCATTTTCAACAGAGAACGCTTGGACAAAGGTGTAGTCATCTCATCTCCAGGTGTGAAAGCGGGTCGGACAACGACCCAGACCAATGACAGTTTTGTATACAGCAATGATCATGCCGGGTGATGATGCCGTTTTAGTGCCCCGGATGGAAGGGCTTGCCCAGCGAGGCGGGCATGTTCAGTCGGATCCAGGTCGGGTTGCGCGAGATCAGCACCAGCACGACGATGGTGGCGACATACGGCAGCATGGTCAGGAACTGGCTGGGAATCGCCACGCCCTGCCCCTGCATCTGGAACTGCAGCATGGTGACGCCGCCAAACAGGTAGGCGCCCAGCAGCACGCGCCCGGGGCGCCAAGTGGCGAAGGTGGTCAGCGCCAGCGCAATCCAGCCTTTGCCGGCCACCATGCCTTCGACCCACATGGGCGTGTAGGACAAGGAAATGAAGGCGCCGGCCAGGCCGCACAGCGCGCCGCCGCCCATCACGGCCACCAGGCGGATGGGACGCACCGCGTAGCCCAGGGCGTGCGCCGATTCGGGGGATTCGCCCACCGCGCGCAGCACCAAGCCGGGGCGCGAACGCATCAGGAACCAGGTCATGCCCAGCGCCAGCAGCACCGCGATGTAGACCAGCGGATGGTGTTTGAACAAGG
>JAGNPA010000219.1 GCA_017989885.1 Aquabacterium sp. | reverse complement strand
GAGCAGGACGTGTCACCTCGACCTGCAACGCCATCGCGGCCCACCGTCAGCGCCGGGCCATCGCTGGACCTGCCGCCTTCGGGCAGCGATCCGCTGTCAGACCGTTGGGCCGAGCTGGTGGGGCAGCTGCAAGCCCGTGGTTTGATCGCCGCCCTGGTGCGCGAGCTCGCCATCCAGGCGCAGTGCATCGCCCACGAAGACGGCGGCACGCACAGCCTGTGGCGCTTGCGCGTCGAACGCGAGAGCCTGCGCAGCGACAACCTGCGTGAGCGCCTGGCCCAGGCGTTGTCAGATCTGCTCGGGCACGAGGCCAGGCTGGAGCTGGAACGCGGCGTGGCGTTCAACACACCGGCCCAACGCGATCAGGTGGCCCGCGAACTGCGGCAGCAGCGGGCCGAGCAGTTGATCAGCGGCGACCCGCTGGTCCAGCAACTCATGCAACAGTACCCTGGTGCCCGTCTGGTGCCAGGCTCCATTCAACCCCTGGCGGATGAGGCTGGCACCTGAGCCGGTCACAATCACGCTTTGCACACGAAAGGATGAGCCATGCTCAAAGGACAACTCGCAGGCTTGATGAAACAAGCCCAGCAAATGCAGGACAACCTCAAGAAGGCCCAGGACGAGCTGGCCAACGTTGAGGTGGAAGGCCAATCGGGCGCTGGCCTGGTCAAAGTCGTCATGACCTGCAAGAACGACGTCAAACGCGTGACCATCGACCCCAGCCTGCTGGCCGATGACAAGGACATGCTGGAAGACCTCGTGGCTGCTGCGTTCAACGACGCCGTGCGCCGTGCCGAAGCCACCAGCGCCGAGAAGATGGGCAAGCTGACGGCCGGCATGCCCATGCCCCCCGGCATGAAGTTCCCCTTCTGATCGGCGGCGCGTCATGGCGGACCCCGCACTCGACGCGCTGATCGACGCGCTGCGCTGCCTGCCCGGTGTCGGCCAGAAGTCGGCGCAGCGCATGGCCTTTCACCTGCTGCAGCACGACCGCCCCGGCGCCGTGAAGCTGGCCCGCTCGCTGGACACCGCCGTGTCCGAGATCGGGCACTGCCAGCGTTGCCACACTTTCAGCCGTGCCGAGGTGTGTGACGTTTGCCTGGATGGCACCCGCGACCCGCACCTGCTGTGCGTGGTCGAAACACCGGCTGACCAGGCCGCGCTGGAGCGCACCGGCAGCTACAAGGGCCAGTACTTTGTGCTGCTGGGGCGCCTGAGCCCGCTGGATGGCCTGGGGGCGCGTGACATCGGGCTCTCCGCCCTGATCGAACGCGCCACCGACGGCCAGGTGCGCGAGGTGATCCTGGCCACCAACTTCAATGCCGAAGGCGAGGCCACGGCCCACGTCTTGGGCGAACAGCTCAAGGCCCGGGGCCTGAAGGTCACGCGCCTGGCGCGCGGTGTGCCTGTCGGCAGCGAGCTGGAATACGTCGATCTGGGCACCATTGCCCATGCCTTCATGGACCGACGCTGAACGTTTTTCTAACAAAGACAGGCCGACTCAGGCCACGGAGACAAGCATGAGCATTGCGAATTGGTGTGTGTTGGCAGCCTGCCTGCTGCCGGTCGTCACGGTGGGTGCCGCGAAGGCCAGCGTGGGCATGAAGTCCCCCCGCAAGGGTGGCTACGACAACCACAACCCTCGCCAGTGGGAGGCGGGCCTGACAGGTTGGCAGCAACGGGCCAACGCGGCCCAGGCCAATGGCTTCGAGGCCTTGCCGCTGTTCATCGCGGCGGTGCTGATGGCCCAGCAGGCGCAAGCTGATCAGGGTGTGATCGACCAGTGGGCGCTGGCGTTCATCGGCATCCGCCTGGCCTACATCGCCAGCTACCTGATGGACAAGGCCGCGCTGCGCAGCCTGATCTGGATGGCCGGTGTGGCCGTGTGCATCTACATCATGTCGCTGGCTGGCTGAGCGAGCGATGGCGTGACGGGCTGAGCACCTGGCTCAGCCCCAACCCCTGGCGCAACGTCAGCGTGCGCTGGCCACGCGGACCCGGGCCGTGCGGCTTGAGGCCCCGGCGCGCGCCTTCGAGCTGCTCTTCTTGGCGCTTGCCACCACGGTCTTGCCCTTGCGGGCCTTGACCTTGCGGTCCAGCTTGGCCTCGCGGGTCACACGCCCCTTCTTGGCAGAGGCCAGCGAGCGTGAAGCCTGCGCCTTGCCCTTGTGGGGCACGTAGACCACGATCTGTTCGCCGCGCTTGAAGCGGGCGGAGGTGCCCACCTTGTTCCACGAGGCCACCTGGGCCACGCTCAGCCCGTAGCGCTTGGCCACCGTGCGAACGGTGTCACGCTTGCCCGCCTTCAGCGCCATGCGGCGCAGGGGCGGCACATCGGGGGCCAGGGCCATCATGGCGTTGTCGGCCAGGGCTTCGGAGACATCACGCTCACGGTGCTCGGAGCGGTGCACCAACAGGGTCGAGCCCGCCTTGACCAGCATCTTCGGCGGAATGCGGTTCACCTCGCGCAGCGTGGACTCCGGCATACCCAGTTGCTTGGCCACATCGGCCGGGCGCATGGTTTTGGGCACCTGCCAGGCCGTCCAGGTGGCGAGCGGTCCCTTGTGCTTGGTGAGGTTGCGGACAAACAGGTGGGCGTTGTCGTACGGCAGCAGCACCTGTGGGGTGCCGGCGGCCAGGATCACGGGCTTGTTCTGCGACGGGTTCAGCGCCTTGAACTCGTCCACCGGCAGCGCAGCCAAGCGGGCCGCCAGGGCCACGTCCATGTCACGCTGGATGGGCACGCTGACAAAGTAGGGGTGGTTCTCGATCGGCGTCAGCGCGAGGTTGTAGGCCTCTGGCTGGGCGACGATGTTGCGCACAGCATGCAGCTTGGGCACGTAGTGGCGGGTTTCCGCCGGCATGTTCAGGCTGTTGTAGTCGGTCGGCAGGCCCAGGTTCTGGTTGCGCTTGATGGCGCGCTGCACATTGCCTTCGCCCCAGTTGTAGGCGGCCAGCGCCAGGTGCCAGTCGCCGAACATGCGGTGCAGGCGCTGCAGGTAGTCCAGCGCGGCACGGGTGGAGGCCAGCACGTCGCGGCGCTCGTCACGGAAAATGTTCTGCGTGAGGTCAAAGTACTTGCCCGTGGCCGGCATGAACTGCCAGATGCCCGAAGCACGGGCCGACGAGATGGCCTGCGGGTTGAAGGCGCTCTCGATGAAGGGCAGCAGGGCCAGTTCGGCGGGCATGCCGCGACGCTCGATTTCCTCGACCACATGGTAGAGGTAGCGGTTGGCGCGCCCGGTCATGCGCTGCACGTACTCGGGGCGACTGGCGTAGTAGCGCTCATGCTGGCCCACCAGCTCGTCTTCGAGCGGCGGCAGCTGGAAGCCCTGGCGCACACGCGCCCACAGGTCTTTGGTGGCGTCGCTGTCGTCGAGGTTCAGGGTGGCGTCAGGCCGCAAGGGATCGGTCGGGCTGCCTGCGGCCAGTCGGGCTTCGCGATTGTTGGCTGCGGCGGTTTCTTCGTCATCGGCCGCCAGAACGGCCGCAGGGCCCAGGTCCACACGCAGACCGGAGCTGGGGTCTTCACGGGTCGCGCGGCGTGCGATGGACTTGGTGACGGCAGAAGGGCGGCTGGACTGGGTTTTCAGCAGCCGATCCATGTCGGTGCCCGCCGTGCTGGCGGGTGGCGTCACAGTGCCGCAAGCGGACAAGAGCAGGGTGAACAGGGCTGCGGCACCCAGGAGCAGGGGACGGGGCAGGCTGGGACGATGGGATGTGTTCAAAACGTGTTCTTCCAGAGGCGAAGCGCCCCAAACACCGACGCAGGGGCGGTATCAGGGGCATCGTGCGCAAGGGCAGCTGACTGCACCGCAGGGGCGGTACAGCGCAAGAAGGGGTTGATGGCCAGCTCGGTGGCCAGCGTGGTGGGCAAAGTCGGCAGGCCGGCGGCGCGCAGCGATTCACAGTGCGCCACATGCCGCGCCAGGGCGGCATTGTCGGGCTCGACCGCCTGCGCAAAGCGCAGGTTGCTCAAGGTGTACTCGTGGGCCGCGCACAGACGGGTGCTGGCAGGCCATTGGGCGATCCGGTTCAGGGCCCGATGCATCTGGTCCATCGTGCCCTCGAACACGCGCCCGCACCCGCCGCTGAACAGGGTGTCACCGACGAAGGCCAGGGGCGTGGGGTCGGTATCGCCCAGGCCTTCGGGGGCGAAATAGGCGATGTGCCCGCGTGTGTGCCCCGAGACGTCACGGACACCGAAACGCAGGCCGTTCCAGCTCACGGTGTCCCCGTCGGCCACCGCATGGGTGACGCCGGCAATGTGCTCCGCACCGGGGCCATAGACTGGCAGATCGTTTCTTTGCAAGGCCGAGAGGCCGCCGACGTGATCACCATGGTGA
>JAGNPA010000218.1 GCA_017989885.1 Aquabacterium sp. | reverse complement strand
CAGAACTCGCTGTCGTCGTCATCTTCCCAGTTCTTCATGAAGATGCCGATGACCTCGTGGCCCTGCTGCTTGAGCAGCCAGGCGCTGACGGCCGAGTCCACGCCGCCGCTCAGGCCCACGACGATGCGTTGCCTCTGTTGCATGTCAGATCAGAAAAAAGCTCAGGAGGCCCGATGGTACGACGGCGCGGCAAACAAGGAGTCGTGTACGGTCACGAGGTCGAGCGGGTAACGCCGACCGGCCAGGTAGCTTTCCACGCATTCGAGCAGCAGGGGGCTGCGGTGGCGATCGGGGCAGGCGCGGATCTCGTCGGCGGTCATCCACACGGTGCGCACGATGCCTTCATCGAGTTGCAGCGCCGGGTTGGCCTCGCTCACCGAGCCGCAGAACGCCATCCGCAGGTAGGTGATGTCCTCCCCCGTGCGGGTGCGACGAAAGCGCGACATGTACACGCCCAGGAAACCTTCGGGGGTGAAGGTGCAGGTGGTTTCTTCCAGGGTCTCGCGGATCACGCCCTCGATGGGCGACTCGCCCGGGTCGAGGTGGCCGGCCGGGTTGTTGAGCAGCAGGCCGTCGGAGGTCTCTTCCTCGACCAGCAAAAAGCGTCCGTCACGCTCAATGAGCGCGGCCACGGTGACGTTGGGTTTCCAGCGCACCTTGGGAGCGGGCGTGATGTCGGACGGCAAATGGGCCTTCAACAGATCGGCGGTGTTCATGAGCCGAGCATTATCCGCCAATTCGTTCTGAGGAGTTTGACGTTTCGGTGACGGCAGGAACGATCAGGCGGCTTGCCGCCAGCGCGCCAGGGAGGGCGCGCCATGTCGCCGCGCAGTTCCACGAATGCGTCAGGCGATGTCGGGAATGAGGGTTAACCCTCTACCTCGGACGTGAGATCCGCACGCGTGCACCCTGTTGGTGCGCGACCTGGCCCCGCAGAAACCCGATCTGGTCAACAAGATTGTGTATGCTGGCGGGTTCCACATGTCTTGCGGCAACGGTTCCTGAGAGCCGGCGTCCGGTCATTTGTTCCTCATCTGTCCCATTAGGAGATCCGTATGCTCATTGGCATACCCATGGAGACCACCGCTGGCGAAAGCCGCGTGGCCGTGACCCCGGAGACCGTCAAGAAGCTCAAGGCCCAAGGCCATACGCTTCGTGTGCAGTCCGGAGCCGGCGTGGCCGCCAGCGTGACCGACGAAGCCTATGTGGCCGCCGGTGCCGAGATCACCGATGCGGCGGGTGCCTTGGGCGCCGAGATGGTGCTCAAGGTGCGTTCTCCCAACGCCGACGAACGCGCGCTGATGAAGCCCGGTGCCGTGCTGGTGGGCATGCTCAACCCGTTCGACAAGGACGGGTTGCAGGCCATGACCGACAGCAAGCTGACCGCCTTCGCCCTGGAGGCCGCGCCTCGCACCACCCGTGCGCAGAGCATGGACGTGCTGTCCTCGCAGGCCAACCTGGCGGGCTACAAGGCCGTCATGATCGCCGCCGACAAGTACCAGCGCATCTTCCCGATGCTGATGACCGCCGCCGGCACCGTCAAGGCCGCCCGCGTGGTGATCCTGGGCGTGGGCGTGGCCGGTCTGCAGGCCATCGCCACGGCCAAGCGCCTGGGCGCGGTCATTGAAGCGTCCGACGTGCGTCCTTCGGTGAAGGAGCAGGTCGAGTCGCTGGGCGCCAAGTTCATCGACGTGCCGTACGAGACGGCCGAAGAGAAGGAAGCGGCCGAAGGCGTGGGCGGTTACGCCCGCCCGATGCCGCAGTCCTGGCTGGACCGCCAGAAGGCCGAGGTGGCCAAGCGCGTGGCCGCCGCCGACATCGTCATCACCACGGCCCTGATCCCCGGCCGCGCGGCCCCCGTGCTGGTCACTGAAGACATGGTCAAGGCCATGAAGCCCGGCTCGGTCATCGTGGACCTGGCGGCAGCCCAAGGCGGCAACTGCCCCCTGACCGAAGCCAACCGCACCGTGGTCAAGCACGGCGTGACCCTGGTCGGTGAAACCAATCTGCCTGCGCTGGTGGCGGCTGACGCCTCCGCGCTGTATGCCCGCAACGTGATCGACTTTTTGAAACTGGTCATCAACAAGGAAGGCCAGTTCCATATCGATCTGGAAGACGACATCGTCAAGGCCTGCCTGATGTGTCGTGATGGCCAGTTGCTGCGTGCCTGAGCACGCAGCGCTTGTGCCCCTGAGGAGTAAAGAAACCATGCAACGCAACATGCTGCGTGCCAAACTGCACCGCGCCACCGTCACCGAAGCCATCCTGGACTACGAAGGGTCCTGCGGCATCGATGAAGACCTGATGGATGCAGCTGACATGAAAGAGTTCGAGTACATCGAGCTCTACAACGTCAACAACGGTGAGCGCTTTGCCACCTACATCATCAAGGCTCCTCGTGGCACGGGCACGATCTCGCTCAACGGCGCGGCCGCACGTCGCGCCCATGTGGGCGATCTGCTCATCATCTGCACCTACGCGCCGATGAACGAAGAAGAAGTGGCCAGCTACAAGCCCAAGGTCGTGCTGCTCGACGAGCGCAACGGCATCAAAGAAATCCGCAAGTTCACCTGACCCCCTCAACCCCGGAGGCCGAGATGGAAGTTTCCAACGTCGTCATCAACCTGAGCATCTTCGTGCTGGCCATTTATGTGGGCTATCACGTCGTCTGGACAGTGACCCCTGCTTTGCACACTCCCCTGATGGCCGTGACCAACGCGGTGTCGGCCATTGTCATCGTGGGCGCCATGCTGGCGGCCGCCCTGACCGAAACCCCCCTGGGCAAGTCCATGGGCGTGCTGGCTGTGGCCCTGGCGGCCGTCAACGTGTTTGGCGGTTTCCTGGTCACGCGCCGCATGCTGGAAATGTTCAAGAAGAAAGACAAGAAGGCGGGAGCAAAGTAAATGAGCATGAACCTGATTGCACTGCTGTACCTCGTCGCCTCGGTTTGCTTCATCCAGGCGCTCAAGGGCCTGAGCCATCCGACGACCTCCATCCGTGGCAACCTGTTCGGCATGATCGGCATGACGATCGCCGTGCTGACGACCGTGGGTCTGATCCACGGTCAGGCGCAGACCCTGGACGTCAGCTTCACCAACGGCCTGGCCTGGGTGCTGGGCGCGCTGGTCGTGGGCGGCGGCGCGGGCACCATCATGGCCAAGCGCGTCGAGATGACCAAGATGCCCGAGCTGGTGGCCTTCATGCACAGCATGATCGGTCTGGCGGCGGTGTTCATCGCCATCGCCGTGGTGGCCGAGCCCTATGCCTTCCAGATCGTGGCCAAGCCGGTCGATGGCTCCCTGGCGCCCATCCCGGTGGGCAACCTGCTGGAGCTGGCGCTGGGCGCAGCCATTGGCGCCATCACCTTCTCCGGGTCGGTCATTGCCTTTGGCAAGCTGTCGGGCAAGTACAAGTTCCGCCTGTTCCAGGGCGCGCCGGTGAGCTTCAAGGGCCAGCACCTGCTGAACCTGGCGCTGGGGCTGCTGGCCATCGCGCTGATCGGGGTCTTCATGGCCACACAGCGCATGGACGTCTTCCTGGCCCTGGTGGCGCTGAGCTTCATCCTGGGTGTCTTGATCATCATCCCCATTGGCGGCGCCGACATGCCCGTCGTGGTCTCGATGCTCAACAGCTACTCGGGCTGGGCGGCCGCCGGCATCGGCTTCTCGCTGAACAACTCCATGCTGATCATTGCCGGCTCGCTGGTGGGCTCGTCCGGTGCCATCCTCTCGTACATCATGTGCAAGGCGATGAACCGCTCGTTCTTCAACGTGATCCTGGGTGGCTTCGGTGGTGACGCCGCTGCCGCAACGGGCGGTGGCGCGGCGCAACCGCAGCGCCCCGTCAAGAGCGGCTCGGCCGACGACGCGGCCTTCGTGCTGGGCAATGCCGAAACCGTGGTCATCGTGCCCGGTTACGGTCTGGCCGTGGCGCGTGCCCAGCACGCCGTCAAGGAGCTGGCTGCCAAGCTCACCGAGAAGGGCATCACGGTCAAGTACGCGATTCACCCGGTGGCCGGTCGCATGCCCGGTCACATGAACGTGCTGCTGGCCGAAGCCGAAGTGCCGTACGACCAGGTCTTTGAAATGGAAGACATCAACGGTGAGTTCGGCCAGGCCGACGTGGCCATCATCCTGGGCGCCAACGACGTGGTGAACCCGGCGGCGCACGTCAAGGGCAGCCCGATCTACGGCATGCCGATCCTGGAAGCCTACAAGGCCAAGACGGTGATCGTGAACAAGCGTTCGATGGCCTCCGGTTATGCCGGCCTGGACAACGAGCTGTTCTACATGGACAAGACCATGATGGTGTTCGGCGACGCCAAGAAGGTGGTCGAGGACATGGTCAAGGCGATCGAGTAAGCGC
>JAGNPA010000217.1 GCA_017989885.1 Aquabacterium sp. | reverse complement strand
GTTAGCGGTTGATCACGTCGACCACTGAGCGAATCATGCGGGCTATGGCGAGGCGGTTCCGGTCTGGCAATGGGAGCAGCTGATGCTGCCCAGGCGCACATGGTAGAGCACCGATTCGCCCGGCTGGATTTCACGACCGCAGTGATCGCACATCGCGCCGCAGCTCAGCGTCTCGCGCTCATAGCCGTCTGCTGGCATCGGCTGGTCGCCGAACATGCGCTCCCAAGGCGCATCCTTCACGATGTCAGGGCGGTGGCGCTCCTCGAAGTTCATCCAGCGGGTGATCTGGGCCTCGGTCAGGCCATGATCGCGCAGCACGTCGACCATCAGACGTTGGCGGTGGTCGAAAAGATCATCCGGAATCACCATCCAGTGATGGGTGTTGCGCATGTTGTCGCCGAAGTAAGCCGAGCGACGTCCCTTCATTTCGTCGTGCAGGAAAGCGTATTGCTTGCCGACCAGCCGCTCTTTGGTCACACCGCGAAAAAAGGGAGCCAGACGGGTGTCCGCATAAACGCGGTTGTAGAAGTCCTGAAGCGCCTCGCGCACGGTTGCGCCGTCACGCAACTCGGCCCAGAGGTCCGGTGCCGTCTGTGGCTGCTGCGCAGCCCCGGTCTTCCGATCGGCCTGCTTCCGGGCCGGGCGCAACTGAACCGTGGCTCCCGGGGTCAGGTGGGCCAGAGCTGGCGGTGGCGCCCCATCGGCAGGCAGCGCCAGCAGCAGGTGCAGATAGAAATCTTCTTCCTGCCGGTTGTTGATCCGCCAGGGCGTGATCCATGGTTGCGGGGCCTCGGGCTCTGTCAGCGATGCGATACGCAGGCAGGTGAACTGTCCGGGCTCCGCCGGGTAGGCGGTGATCGGTTCCAGGCGTATCAGCCAGCCCTCGGGTGTGCGCTCCTGAGATTCCACCACGCAGTCCGTGATGAAGTCGTCGGACACTGCTGCGGCGACTTCCATGGGGCCCGTGGGCACGCACAAACAAGGCAGGAAATAGCCCTTGTTCCGAAGTCGGGCAGGAATCCCTTCTTGGGCGCGCTCAGGGATGTCGCCCGTGACGCAGCGCAGCATGCAGGTGAGACAACTGCCGCCGCGGCACGAGAACTGGGCCGCGACCCCTTGGCGCAACCAGGCGTCCAGCAGCGTCTCGCCAGACTGACACAGGACCGTGGTGTGGTTCGGGCCGCAGACGGAGGGTTGGCAGGGCGGCGTGTTCATGAGCGGGCAACGATGCAACAAGAAAAAAGGGGGGCGTCGCAGCCCCCGGAATGTGGTTCAGCGTGAGGTCGGCTACCCGTTCAGACCGACGCCTCGATCTCAGGGTGCGCCAATCGGGCCTTGGTCAGCGCCATGCCGATGTTGGCCGACTTGCGGCAGACGAACACGGTGACATGGCCCGTGTACTTCTTGCCACGCAAGAAGATGTGCAACAGGTTGTCGCTGTTGACGATAAACTCTTGGAAGTAATGGTGGCCCTGTTCGGGGATGCCGCGCGATTTGTTGAACATGCGCTCGATCATGCTCACGTTCGGCCCCTGAAACAGGTCCGCAGTGGCCGCAGCGACCAGGTTCAGCACTTCCGCCGGGTGCGAGTCCACGGTCTTGACCGCGAGCAGCATGCCGGATTCGATGTCGACGTAACCGGCTGCCACACATTCCGGGATGGTGGGGATGGTTTTGGTGAAGGTTGATTCCAGACTCATGCTCGACGCCTTTCATGTATCAATTGGGCAATGCAAATGGTGATTTTTCTCAAGGCGACCAAATTTTTTGGCTCTGTCACAAATCTGTGTTGGTGACTTGAGCTAATCGGGCTCAAGCCCGCGCCAACACTAGGCTTTAGCCAAAGTCAGCTCGGTAGCCGTTTTCCGAGTGAGAACCACTCTGACCAACACGATTTTGTGACAGAGCCAATTTTTTCGCCGAAATCCATATTACCTGATTTAAAAACAAGCGCAATGAGTGAAAAATAACTATAACCGCTTGAGCAGGTCTGCTTCCACCGCGTGGAGGAATTGCTCTTGTTCGACCGACTGCACATACCCCGGTTCGATCTTGCGAATGCGTTCCAGTGCGGCCGATGCGGTCAGGCCATCCTGAATCAGCCAGCTGGCCAGAATGGTGCCGGTGCGTCCCAGGCCGGCCAGGCAGTGAACTGCGAGCACCTCGTTCTTCTTGAGCATGCCGTTCATTCGGGCGATCAGCATCCGGATCTGGGGAACGGTGGGGGGCTCGCGGTCGCGGATCGGCAGGTGCAGGTTGCGCAGGCCATGACGGCGCAAGGCGTCTTGATCGATGTCGCGTTCGGTCAGGGTGATCAACATTGTGACACCGACCGTGCGCAAGGCGGCTAGGTCCAGATCAATGCTTTGAACGACACCGGGCATCGGCGTGCCTGCGACCCGGCCCGGGATGACCCATCGGAACCCGGATGGTCCGCGGTATTCGGCGGTCGCGGTGACGGCCAGCTGTGCGGCCAACGGCAGGGCGGGTGGTGGCGTCACGTGGTCGGCCAGATGCTCGCGTTTGGCGTCGGGCGAGGGCACGTCGCAACTGCCGGTTCGAACAAAAGTCTCCGCGACCGCAGTCGGGGGGCGGTCGAAGAATTCGTCTTTGGAGCATTGGGCCTGGATACGACCGCCAGCCAACAGCAGCATGGTGGAGGCGATCTGGCGCGCCTGCCTTTGGTTGTGCAGAACGACCAGCAGCGGCTGGGACTGAGACACGCGTCGGAGGGTTTCCAGCATGAGATGCTCGTCTGAGCCGGACAGGTTGGCCGTGGGCTCGTCGATCATCAGGAGGCCGGGTTTCGCCAGGACCCCGGACACGATGGATACGATGCGCTGCAGGACGACGGGCACGTCGATGCTCGGACGTTCCAGCATGGACAGCAGCTCGGGGACTTCGAGGTCCTCCAGCATCTTCGTGACGTGCTGTCGCAGTTCCATGGCGCCCCGTTGCCACTGGGGGCGAATGCGATCGATCAGGTTCTCGTAGACCGACTTGCTCAGCAATCGCGCGTGCTGCTGGACGAGTACCGGGCAATGGTCCGGACTGACCAGCTGTCCGGCGTATTCCACGCGGCCCCATTGCCGGAAATTGACACTCGGGTTGTTCAGTCCGACGATCGAGCGCAGCAGTGTTGATTTGCCGGTGCCCACCGGCCCCATCAGAACGGTGATGCCGTGGCTGGCGATTTCAAAATGCAAATCCGCCAGAACGACCCGGGCGCCAAAGGCCACCCCATATCCGGACGCGACCAAGATGGCGGGCTCCGGTGTGAACGTGTGCGTGGTCTCGTGGGTCAGCATGGTGTGCCTTCCTCAAGCAGCCGGGCGGCGTCACGGGCAAAGTAGGTCAGGACCCCGTCGGCGCCGGCGCGTTTGAAGGCCAGCAGGCTTTCCATCATCACCAAGTCGTGGTCCAGCCAGCCGTTGGCGGCGGCGGCCTTGAGCATGGCGTATTCGCCGCTGACTTGGTAGGCGAAGGTGGGTACGCGGAATTCAGCCTTCACGCGGCGCACGATGTCGAGGTAGGGCATGCCGGGCTTGACCATCACCATGTCGGCACCCTCGGCGATGTCCATCGCCACCTCGCGCAAGGCTTCGTCGGTGTTGCCGGGGTCCATCTGGTAAACCTTCTTGTTGCTCTTGCCCAGGTTGGCGGCCGAGCCCACCGCGTCGCGGAACG
Organism: Aquabacterium sp.; assembly: GCA_017989885.1. Lineage (GTDB taxonomy): Bacteria > Pseudomonadota > Gammaproteobacteria > Burkholderiales > Burkholderiaceae_C > Aquabacterium. The sequence continues at coordinate 690 of JAGNPA010000217.1, read as the reverse complement.
GCCCGTAGAAGGCGCTGGCGTACTTGGCGCTGTAGGCCATGATCCTCGTGTGGATCGCGCCGCTCGATTCGAGCGCCGCGCGAATCGCCCCGATCCTGCCGTCCATCATGTCGCTGGGGGCGACGATGTCCACACCGGCTTCGGCCTGGGTGAGTGCCTGCTTCACCAGCACCTCGACGGTTTTTGTCGTTCAGGATGTAGCCGGTGTCGTCCAGCAGGCCGTCCTGGCCGTGGCTGGTGAAAGGGTCCAGTGCCACGTCGGTCATCACGCCCAGGCCGGGGAACTCCTTCTTTAGCGAGCGCACCACGGTGGGCACCAAGCCGTCGGGGTTGGCGGCCTCGCTGCCCACCGGGTCTTTGAGTGACGCACTGATCACCGGGAACAGGGCCATCACCGGAATGCCCAGCTTCACGCAGTCTTCGGCCACCGGCAGATCCAGGCTCAGGCGCTCCACGCCGGGCATGGAGGCCACGGCCTCGCGCCGGCCCTGGCCTTCGAGCACAAACACCGGGTAGATCAGGTCGTTGACGCTGACCGCGTGCTCGCGCACCAGGTTGCGGGTGAATTCGTCGCGGCGCAGGCGGCGCGGACGGCCGTGGGGGTAGGGGGGCGTGCAGGGCCATGCGGAAATTGTGCCAGAAAACTGACCTTGACCTCGTTTCGTGTAGCTCTTAATGTGGAAGACACCC
>JAGNPA010000216.1 GCA_017989885.1 Aquabacterium sp. | reverse complement strand
CAAGCCTTCAGCGGCTGCTCGGCGTCGGGATGGCGCTCCCAGAAGGCTCGAAGGGTGGACACAGCAATCACTCGCATGGGTCGAAGTGTAGTCCCATTTTGGGACTCTCGCAATGGCAGGGTCGCGCAAAGTTGCCCGACGCCTTGATTGCCGCGACCGCCCTATGCCATAGCGTTGAGTTGCTGACTCTGGATGTCGGCCTGCAGGCCACCTTCGAGGCAGTGCGCCCTCCGATCTGAGCTCGGGATACCTTGATTTCGGTGAAGTCAATCTTCACCGGCACGGGCTGGCTCAAGAGGTGCAGCAACACCATGGCGCGCTGTTCCGCATCGGCCATCTGGTAGGCCGCCTCCAGCCCGGCAAACGGGCCTTCGGTGATGACCACCGTGTCGCCTTGGCTGAAAAGTGGCTTGGTGGGCTGGGCCAACTCGCGGTTGCGCAGCAGGTCAACCAGGGGGTCTTCCACCTTGGCGGGCCGGGTGCCAAAGCGCACCAGCTGGCTCACCCCCAGGGTGGCGCGAATGGGCGCCCAGCTGGGGCCGTTGTCGCTGGTGCTAAGCCGCACAAACAGGTAGCGCGCAAACATGGGCTCGCTCACCACTTCGGCCTTGCGGCGGCGAATTTTTTCAACGCGCAGCAGCGGCAGGTAGCAGGTGTAGCCCTGGCGCTCCAGGTTGGTCAGCGCGATGTGCTCCTGCCGGGGCTTGGTGTGGATCAGGTACCAGGCGGTGGTGTCCGAGGCGGGGGGGGCATGAGGGCCATCAGAAAATCATGTCATGCGGACCAGGGGTTGACCAGTTGGAGGTCGAGCCCCGCGAAATCCTTGGTGTTGCGAGTCACGAGCGTGAGGTCGTGTTGCAGTGCCGTGGCGGCCAGCAAGCTGTCGATGGCGGGCAGCGGGCGTCCGGCGGACGCCATCAGACGCCCCCACCGGTCAGCCGTGTGTGTGTCAACGGGCAGCAGTCGGCCTACAAAGTAGTTGGGCAACTCAACCTCAAGCCAGTCGAGCAGCAACTGCTTGCGGCGCGTGTCTTCCACACGCTCGATCCCTTTACGAATTTCACCGAGCGTGAGGACACTGAGATAGAGCGACGCGCGCGGGCGAGCCTGCATCCAGGCAACGACAGCCGGATCGGGCTGCTTGCGACGCAATTCCGACAAGACGTTGGTGTCGATGAGGTAGCTCAAAAGTCCACCTCACGCGTAAGACTTTGGTCGCGCTCGAAGGCGATATCGTCTTGAGCGTAAAGTGGTGAAGCTCGCATGAAATCAACCAGCGAGACTTGGTTGCCGCAGAGACTCTCGAAGAGTTCGCGCGAGATCACGACGGCCACCGGTCGGCCATGCAGGGTGATCTCTTGCGGCCCCTCATCGGTGGCGTGCTTGATCATTTCCGAAAACCGCGCCTTGGCAGCCTGAATTTGCCATGTTTGCATCTGCGACCTCCCCTCCAACTCAAATCTGACCAGACAGGTCAGAATGAATGCGACTGTAGCGCAACCCCAGTCTGATGTCCAGGTACACATCGAAAAGCGTCAGCGATGCTTTTGCGCCCGCCGCACCAGCTCACGCAGACAGGTGTCGCCCCCCTGTTAGCTGCTGATATTCACTTCACGCGTTAGACCCACATGGGTATAATTCACCGATGCCTGATCACATCAAACAACTGCAGTGGGTTGGATCTGCGAAGAAGGATCTGCTAGCGATGCCCGAAGACGTCATTGACGTCTTTGGCTTCGCATTGCATCTCGCTCAGACAGGCAAGAAGCACGCGAATGCCAAGCCTTTGAGGGGTTTTGGCGGGGCTGGCGTCCTCGAAGTGGTCGAGGATCACTTGGGCGACACCTATCGGGCTGTGTACACGGTGAAGATCGACGATGCTGTCTATGTGCTGCACTGTTTTCAGAAGAAGTCCAAGCAAGGCATCGAAACGCCAAAACATGACATGGACCTCATCCGAGAACGCTTGAAGGCCGCACAAGCCGACGCCAAAGGAGCTTGAAATGATTGAAATTGAGAAAGGTTCTGCCAACGTGTACGAAGACCTCGGGCTGCCCGACGCTTCCGAGATGTTGGTCAAAGCCACCTTGGCCGCCAAGATCGGCGAGATCATCAAGCATCGTCACCTCACGCAGGTGCAGGCTTCGGAGATTCTCGGCATGCCTCAACCCAAGCTGTCAGGGATGTTGCGCGGCCAGTTCCGTGGTATCAGTGAGGCCAAGATGCTCGAGTGCCTGAACCGCTTGGGCCGGAACGTGGAAATCGTGGTTAGCAAGCCATCCCGCTCGGGCAGCGCAGGGCGAACCAGTGTGGTTTTCGCCTGAAGACTGGATTTGGCAGCGCGGCGGGTGTGATCTCACTGACTGAGTGGAGTGGTTTGCGCATCAATGGGGCGCAGCTTGCCATTCGGCCAGCGTGGTCATCGACCAGGCCATCCTCAAGCGGCGCGTCCGGGCTATCAGCCCGTCTTGCGCAAGCTGGCAGCATCAATCTTTACAGGCACGGGCTGGCTCAAGATGTGCAGCAGCACCATGGCGCGCTGCTCGGCATCGGTCATCTGGTAGGCCGCTTCCAGCCCGGCAAACGGGCCTTCGGTGATCACCACGGTGTCGCCTGGTTTGAAAAGTGGCTCGGTGGGCTGGGCCAGCTCGCGGTTGCGCAGCAGGTCAACCAGGGGGTCTTCCACCTTGGCGGGCCGGGTGCCAAAGCGCACCAACTGGCTCACACCCAGGGTGGAGCGAATGGGCGCCCAGCTGGGGGCGTTGTCGCTGGTGCTAAGCCGCACAAACAGGTAGCGCGCAAACATGGGCTCGCTCACTACTTCGGCCTTGCGGCGGCGAATTTTTTCAACGCGCAGCAGCGGCAGGTAGCAGGTGTAGCCCTGGCGCTCCAGGTTGGTCAGCGCGATGTGCTCCTGCCGGGGCTTGCTATGGATCAGGTACCAGGCGGTGGTATCTGAGGCGGTGCTTGACTGCATGACGTGGCCCGTGGGGTTCTTGTGTTCGGGATGACGGGCGAAGGGTTGGATTATCGGTCACCTTTTGGTGGCAGCTTGGTGGCAGGGGGTGTGAAGCAACTCCTGACTGGAAGTGACCTCCTATGTTTGCCAGGCGCCACATTTTGCACATATACGGCAAATTGCCGTACACTTTACACAAGGAGGCTCACCATGCGATCCAGCGCCCTGACTGCCCGACTCGAAGCCCGCATCAGCACCGACCTGCACGGCCTGCTCAAACGCGCCGCTGAACTGCAAGGGCGCACCATGACTGATTTCGTTGTGGCGGCCGTCCAAGACGCCGCACAGCGCGCCGTCGAGCAGGCTGAAGTCATCCGCCTGTCTATGGCCGATCAACAGTGCTTTGCCGATGCACTGCTGTCGCCCCCAAAGCCTCAACCAGCCTTGAAGCGGGCCATGGCCCGCCGCAGCAAGCTCCTGCGCACTGACGAGGCATGAGCAAGGCTCCGTTTCGCGTGGCGCTGCTGGATGCCTCGCATGATCGGTCGACCTTCAACAGCGGCACGCCCGCACTGGATCGCTACTGTCGGGAGCAAGTCAGCCAAGACATGCGCCGCAGGGTCGCCACCTGCTTCGTGGCGTTGAGCGGCGATCAGCGCATTGCCGGTTACTACACGCTGGCATCAGCCAGTGTGCCTTTGACCGAGTTGCCACCGGAGGCCATCAAGAAGCTGCCACGTTATCGCGCCGTGCCCACAGTTCGCATGGGCCGACTGGCGGTCGATCAAGTATTCAAAGGGCAAGGCCTAGGGGGTGCGCTGCTGGCCGATGCACTCACACGGGCCGCCCGCTCGGAGATCGCGGCCTATGCCCTGGTAGTCGATGCCAAGGACGAAACGGCCGCAGCGTTCTACCGTCATCACGGTTTCATCGCACTGCCAGAGACACCATTGACGCTGTTTTTGCCTTTGGCCACGGTGCCAACCGAGCCATAGCGTGAACGCCTGTGGTGCTGGTGGGGGTGACTGTCTCATGAGCCGTATTTGGCATCATACGACTCATGACCACGAGTTCAGGCTGGATTTGGCAGCGCCCCGATTGGCCGTCTCTGACGTATGAGCCTCCCCGAGTAGCAATCGCGTTGGCGAATGCCCACCGGATGCACGGCATTGTCGAAGACAGCAGCGAAGTCCGGTGATCAACCAATGGATGCCATAGCACGAGCCGCCATCGCACACTTATGGTTCGAGAGCATTCACCCTTTTGAAGACGGCAACGGCCGGATGGGTCGAGCCATCATCGACATGGCCTTGGCCCAGTACCTTAAGCAACCCCTCAGACTCTACAGCCTGTCGAGGTGCGTATTCTGGCGAACGTGACCGACGATTCCGGTCCATCGTGACCGGTTGCACCGTGTGCGGTGTTGCGCGTTCAAATTGTAGGGGTGTCGGTCACG
>JAGNPA010000215.1 GCA_017989885.1 Aquabacterium sp. | reverse complement strand
GGCGCTCGCCGGTGTCCTCGAACAACTCGTCGAGCGCGAAGATGGCGGCCTTGGCATTGAGCGTGTCGAAAATCGTCTCGACCAGGAAGACGTCGCAACCGCCCTCCATCAGGGCCTTGGCCTGCTCGTAGTAGGCCTGGCGCAGGGTGTCGAAATCGACGTTGCGGGCGCCGGCGTCGTTCACGTCCGGGCTGATGCTGGCGGTCTTGGGGGTCGGGCCGATGGCACCGGCCACAAAGCGCGGCTTGTCGGGCGTGCTGTACTTGTCGCAGCACTCGCGTGCCAGCTGGGCGGCGACGAGGTTCATCTCGTAGGCCAGCTCGGGCAGCTCGTAGTCGTCCTGGGCCACGGTGGTGGCGCCGAAGGTGTTGGTCTCGATCAGGTCGGCGCCGGCGGCCAGGTACTGCTCGTGGATCTCGCGGATCACCTCGGGCTTGGTGAGCTGCAGCAGCTCGTTGTTGCCCTTGAGGTCTTTGGAGTGATCGGCGAAACGGGTGCCCCGGTAGTCGGCTTCCGTCAGCTTGTAGCGCTGGATCATGGTGCCCATGGCGCCGTCGAGCACCACGATGCGCTCGCGCATGATCTGGGGCAACTGGGCCGCACGGGTGTAGGGGCGGCGCGCCACCGGGGGCAGGGCCGGGGTGGACGTCGTGCGGGCAGCGGTGGAAGCAGGGGTGTTCATGCCAGCATTTTAGAGTTTGCCCGCGTGTTGCGCCCGCGCCCTGCGCATCGCCCTTGCGGAAAGCCTGCCAAGCGCAAGGTGCGCGCGACGCCTCAACGTCTGACAGGGCGCAACAGCGGCGCCATGCCCAGTTCCGACCACGTGGTGAGCACCTCGCCGTCGGCCAACACCTCGCTGGCCTCCTCCGCCCCGTCGTCCGGCGTCTGGGGCATTGTGACCACGGCGCCCCGTTGCCCCAGCCACACCAGCAGGGCCTGCGCGGGCATGGGGCGGGCGTACAGGTAGCCCTGCAACTCGTCGCACTTCAAGTGGGTGAGGATGGCGGCCTGCTCCAGGGTCTCAACCCCCTCGCCCACCACCTTCAGGCCCAGGGCATGGGCCAGGCGCACCACGGCTTCGACAATGGCCTGCGCGTCCGCACTGGACTCCAGGTCGGCAATGAAGCTGCGGTCGATCTTGAGCTGGCGCGCGGGCAGGCGGCGCAGGTAGCTGAGGCTGGAGTAACCGGTGCCGAAGTCGTCGATCGACAGCTTGACGCCGATGTCATCGAGCAGGTCGAACACGCGCATCGAGGCCTCGATGTCGTCCATGGCCACCGATTCGGTGATCTCCAGGATCAGCATGGCCGGCGGCACGCGGTGACGCAGCAGGACCTCGCGCACGCGTTGTTCCAGGTCGGGTTGACGCAACTGGTGGGCCGACAGGTTCACGGCCACCGGCACATCCACGCCGGCCTCGTGCCACAGGCGCATCTGGCGGCAGGCAGCGTCCAGCACCCACAGGCCCAGCTCACCGATCAGGCCGAAGCGCTCGGCCACCGGAATGAAGGTGGCGGGACTGACCTGGCCGCGCACCGGGTGTTGCCAGCGCAGCAGGGCCTCGACCCCGGACAGCTCGCCGCTGCCGGCGCGCAGCTTGGGCTGGAAGTGCAAGGACAGTTCGTCGCGCGCGATGGCGTGGCGCAGGTCGCGCTGCAAGGCCACCTGGTCCACGCCGACCTGGTCTTCGCCGCTGCGGTGAAAACAGTACACGCCGCCGCCGGCCTTGCGCGCTGTGAGCATGGCATTGCTGGCATGGGTCAGCAACAGGCGGGCGTTGAAGCTCTCGGGGTAGCGGGCGATGCCGATGGAGGCGCTGACCGTGAGCTCATGCCCCTCGATCAGGCAGGGCGCGTGCACGGCGGCCGACAGGCGCTGGGCCAGTTGCGCCAGCTCGTGCTCGTCGGACAGCCCACGCGTCAGCAGCAAGAACTCGTCGGATTCGGCATGCGCCAGCACATCGCCTTCACGCATGGCCCCCTGCAGCCGCCGGGCCACGTGTTGCATGAGCTGATCGCCGTGGGCATGCCCATAGGTCTCGGTGAGCGTGCGCACGCCATCGACATGCAGGCGCATCACGCACAAGGGCCCGACCCCTGGGAAGCTGGGCGCGTCGAAGCCCTGGTGCAGCATCCGCTCGAACCCGGTGCGGTTGAGCAAGCCCGTCAGGGGGTCGTGTTGCGCGGCAGCGTTCAGGGCGTCCTGGGCCTCCTTGAGCGAATCGACCAGCGCCTGCTGGCGTCGTTGCGCACGGGCATCCAGTTTCATGCTCAGATGCCCCATGATCAACAGCATCATCACGGCCCCGAACAGCACCATCACCAGGCCCTCGCCGGCCAGATGCTCGACACTCAGGCACACGGCCCCGGCCGGCACCTGCATGCCCCACACCATGCACACCTGACCGGCGTTGAACAGGGCGCTGATGCCCAGCACCAGCAGGCCACGCCGCCACCAGGGTGGCTCGGCCACCAGGCTGCGCCGCAGAACCAGCGAGCCGAGCAGGCACCCCGTCAGGGTCAACAGCACGGCCCCTGCCAGACGCCCGACATCCCAGGAAACGCTGGGTTGGAACATGATGGCCGAGGCGTGAATGAAGGTCAGCAGGCACAGGCCCATGGCGATCAGGACGCCACCGATGAGCCGCAGCCGCAGCGGAAAATTCGTGCGGGTCTGCATCCAGATGGCGGCCGCGCTGATCACGACGGCCGGCATCCAGGCGGCCAGCACCACCGGCGCCACGAAGCCGACCCGGATGGGCAACTGCAGGGCCACCAGATTGAGCAGGGCCTGCGCCCAAAAGCCCGTGCCCACACACAGCGCGCCACCCAGCCACCAGCCCAGGCCGGCATCCCGGTCGTTGCGACGCACGCAGCGCACCACCGCTCCTTGCAGGAACAGGGCATACATGCCGAGCGCCCAGGCCATGAGCAGGGTCGACAGGTGAAAGTGGGCGTCCATGGAGGGCGGAGACATGCGAGAGTGCCTGATAAGGTTCTGCAGTCTAGGCAAGGGGCGTTGCCGCAGTCATGGGCACTCACCCCAGCTGCGGGGACCTGTGAGGCACCCCGCGCGTGTTTTCGTTAATGCATCACGACTGGTTGCTGCGCCATCCCGGCGAAGCGTTCCAGATAGGCGTCAAAGTCCTCGACGCTCTGGGCGGCCTCGATCAGGGCATCGACGCCTTCCTTGAAGGACTCGGCCAAGGCGCCTTCGATGAACAGTTCCTTGCGGGCGTGTTTGTCGACGATTTCGTAGCCACCGCGGGTCAGGCTCTGCGCCGTCCCCACCGATGCGGATGCCCCCAGCGCCGGCAGCATGTCGATTTGCACCACGGCGTAGCTGTCAGAGTTGTAGAGCATGTGCATGAACGTGACTCCTGTGTGATCCATCCGGGTCATCAGGTAGGGGCCAGACCCTCACCTGCAAGACCATCATGGGTCTTTCTTCGACACCTTCACCGCTCAACTTGAAGGCGCGCCACAGGTAATCGGCCCACTTGTGTCCAAATGCACAGTCTGGGTGGCGCCAGGCCGGTGTCACACCTCCCCCCTGAGAGGGATGCGCGCGGCGCGCTTCCCCACTACAGTTACGTCCAGTGCTGTCACACGGTTCTGCTCAGCGGAACACCAGGGAGAGACAAGAAAAAACGGACAACACACCTGAATGGCCCTGTCGGTCTCCGGCAGGGCCATTTTCTTATGGTGAAAAGACTTCAGGGTTTGGCGGCCAGCGCCTGCTCGATGTCGGCCACCAGGCTGCGGCTGTCCGGCGCCGTCATGCTGTTGTAGGCCTCCACCGTGCGGCCATCGCGGGCAATCAGGTACTTGTAGAAGTTCCACTTGGGGCTCGTGCCCGACAGCTTGATGAGGTCGGCGAACAAGGGGTTGGCCTGGGCGCCTTTGACGCTGCTCTTGGCGAACATCGGGAACTTCACCCCAAAGGTGTTGGCGCAAAACTCGGCAATCTGCTGACCCGAGTCGGGCTCTTGCTGGCCGAAGTCGTTGGACGGGAAGCCCAGCACCACCAGGCCCTGGCTCTTGTACTTGGCGTACAAAGCCTCCAACCCCTTGTACTGCGAGGTGAAGCCGCAGTAGCTGGCCGTGTTGACCACCAGCACGACCTGGCCGCTGTACTGGCACAGCGACTGCGGCTTCTCATCTTGCAGGCGCGGGAAGGTCTTGTTGAGCAGGGCCGGACAGTTGGCGGGGGCCGCAGCGGGTGCTGCGGTCGCGGGGGGCGCCGCCTGGGCCAGGCCGCTGACCCCGCTCAGGGCAGCGAGCACACCAGACAGGATCCAGGAACGCAGGGGGGCAGCAGGGGTGAGCATGGCGGTGGCCTTTGGAAGGTTGACCTCGCAGCTTACCGCGAGGGCAAGGCCCCACACCGAAGTCGGGCTTGGGCGCACCGCCGTGAGGC
>JAGNPA010000016.1 GCA_017989885.1 Aquabacterium sp. | reverse complement strand
GTGAAGCCCAGGCTGATCGTGACCTTGTTGACCTGCGGAAACACATAGGTTTCCACATTGCTGCGAAAGCGCTCATACGCCTGCTGGGCATCGTCTTCGGTGCCCCCACGCAGCAGCACCACGAACTCTTCACCGCCGAAACGGTACAGACGGTCGTAGTGCCGGAAGGACTGCCGCATGATGCGCGCCACCAGCACCAGCACCTCGTCACCAATCAGGTGGCCGAAGCGGTCGTTGACCAGCTTGAACAGGTCGATATCGACCACCCCCAGCCAATAACCTGTGGCAGGCGACGTGCGCCGCTCGCCATTGTGACCAGGATCTGGCTGCGAAGGCATCGACGCCTTGAGAAAGGTCGCATCGAACGTCTGACGATTGAGCAAACCCGTGAGCGAGTCACGCTGGCTCGACTCCAGCAAGTTCTGGAAATTGGCAAACACCTTCAGCAGGGTCTGGATCGGTTTGAGCGACTCCATCGCCAAGGGCTTGTCGGACATCACCTCGAGCACCCCCGGCAGGCCCAGCTCGACCATCAAGGGCAACACCGTGACAAAGCGCTGCGTCGGGTCGATCAGGCTGGCCGTTGGCAACTCGGCCTGCTCCAGCAAGCGAGAGTCCAGCACCAGTTGCCGCAGCGGAAACGCGGAGACGACCGGCAAGGAGTCGAGGTCCACCCAAGGCGGGTCACTGACCGTCAACTCCCCGCGCCGGGCCAGACCGCAGCACAGCCAGCGCTGTGCACCGTCATCCGGCCCCACGAGCCGATAGACCCCCACGCTGGAGGCTGGCAGCAACTCCAGCACCCCCTGCGCCAGAGAGACGTCGAGCATCTCCCTGTCCCGCTGCGCGGTCAACGCAGCGAGGTGAGAAATGTGGTCACCCACCAGGGTGGACGGTTCGGCGTCGTGTTCCATGCAATGCGATGAGCTTGGCAAAGGTGTCAGGCGTGGGCGCTTTCGGGATGCACCGCGTAACGGCCCACCAACTCCAGCAACTCCTCTTCACCGTAGGGCTTGCCGAGGTAATGGTTCACGCCCAGTTCTTCGGCGTAATCACGGTGCTTCTGCGCGATGCGCGAGGTGATCATGATGACCGGCATGTCGACCATCTTCTCATCGGCGCGGATGTTGCGCACCAGGTCAAAGCCATCCATGCGTGGCATTTCGATGTCTGACAACACCACAGCCGGACGCTCCTTCGCCAAGGCTTCCAGCGCATCCAGACCGTCCTTGGCCAAGGTCACACGGTAGCCTTCGCGCACCAGCAGACGCTGGGTCACACGACGCACGGTGAGCGAGTCGTCGACCACCAGCACCAACGGGGCCTGTGCTTCGTCGGGCACTTCCTCGGCCGTTGCCTGGGCCTCAGACTGCAGCCAACCGTCGCTGGCGGCACTCTCTGCGGCCAGGGCGTGGGTGGTCAAGGCCTGCGCGTGCGTACCATAGACCGTCGCGAGCGCCACGGGGTTGTAGATCAAGGAGACGGCACCCGAGGCCAGCAGGGTCATGCCCGCCAGACCCGGCATGCGCGACATCTGCACCCCGAGGTTCTTCACCACCACTTCCTGGTTGCCCAGCACTTCGTCCACGTGCAGCGCCACGCGCTGTTGGGCCGAGCGGATGATCACCAGCGGCAGCGTACGCCCGCCCTCGTGGCTGCGAGGGCTGAAGTCCAACAGGGCACCCAGCCAATAGAACGGCAGCGCATGGTCACCGAAGACATAGCTGCCCTGCTGGTAAGCGTGCGCCACTTCTTCCGGCTTGGCGCGGCGCACCAGTTCGATCAGGTGGGTTGGCACCGCCACGGTGTGCGAACCGCAACGCAGCATCACCACCTGGGTGACCGCCGTGGTCAAGGGTACGACCAGCTTGAAGCTGGTGCCCCGCCCGACGCTCGTCGCGGTCTCGATGCGACCGCCCATGGCGTTGATCTCGGAGCGGACCACGTCCATGCCAATGCCGCGACCGGCCAGCTCGGTGACCTTCTCGAAGGTCGAGAAACCGGGCATGAAGATGAACTGGGCCAACTCGGCATCGCTGACCTCGTGACCGTCCTGCAGCAAGCCCATGGCCACCGCGCGCTGGCGGATCACGGGCAGATTCAGGCCCGCGCCGTCATCACGGAACTCGATGGCAACTTCGTTGCCTTCCTGACGCAGTGCCACGGTCACGAGACCGGCTGGCTCCTTGCCTGCGGCCACGCGCACGTCCGGCATCTCGATGCCGTGCGAAATACAGTTGCGCAGCAGGTGTTCAAAGGCACCGGTCATGCGCTCCAGCACACCCCGGTCGACTTCGGTCGCGCCGCCCACGATGTCCAGGCGCACTTGCTTGCCGGTTTCCTTGGCAGTCTGGCGCACCACACGGTAGAGGCGGTCGGACAAGCCTTCGAACTCCACCATGCGGGTGCGCAGCAGGTCGTCCTGCAGGTCGCGCGTCAAACGGGCCTGCACCGCCAGCTGGTCTTCTGCGGTTTCCAGGCTGCGCTGCAAGGTGCGCTGCACCGTGGCCACGTCGTTGACCGACTCGGCCATCATGCGGGTCAGTTCCTGGAAGCGGGTGTAACGGTCGAACTCCAGCGGATCGAATTCCTGGCCACCCGCACGGGCGGCTTCCATCCGGGTCGACATCTGGGTGTCGGCCTGCAGTTCAATGTCGCGCAGTTGCAGACGCAGACGCTCCAGGTTGTCCGTGAGGTCGTTGAGCGAGTTGCGGATCTGGCCCACCTGGGACGACAGACGGGTGCGGGTGATGGACACCTCGCCCGCATGGTTGACCAGCCGGTCCAGCAACTGAGGCCGCACACGCACGGCCGCCTGGGAGGCGCCCTGCTGGGCCTCGCGCACGATCCGCTGCGAGCCTTGCCAGGCCTTGCCCTCCAACGCGGTCCATTCGACCGGTGTCAGCTTGAGCTCGGCCGCTTCGCGCACGCTGGCGCGTCTCGGCGCTGCGTCGATGGCGACGTCGTCCACGCTCAAGGACGCGCCTTCTGCATCGGGCACGCTGTCCAGTGCCGGCGCGGGCCACTCGTCCTGCATGGCCGCCGAATCGACATCGACCACGCCGTCCAGCACTGGCTCGTCTTCGGTGAGCTCGGCTTCGGCAGACTGAACCGCCTGCGCCACCTGGGCCTCGTAGGCCTGGGCGTCCTGCTGACGCAGGGCCTCGAAGACCTCCATCAGCCGGTCGACGCGGGCTTCCAGCGGCGCCACATCGTCATGGGTCACGGACGGGGCCGCGACCAGGTGTTCGATGGTGCTTTCCAGTCGGTGCGCCAACTCACCCAGGCGCATGGCGCCGGCCAGACGCGCGCCGCCCTTGAAGGTGTGCAGCGTGCGCATGCAGGCCGTACCGGCTGCGGCGTTGTCGGGCGCCTCCAGCCAGTCGCGAACCTGGCCACCCAACTGGGGCAGCAACTCCAGGGCCTCTTCCTCGAAGATCGGGAACAGGTCCACGTCCACGCTGTCGACCGCGTCAATCTCTTCTTCGGCATCCCAGCCGATGGCTGCGCCACGGGCCGCAGCGGGCTCGGTCGAAGTGGGCAACTCCTCGAGCGTCTTGAACTCGGCCACACCCAGTGGGGCGACGTCCTGCACCACGCTCAAATCGATGTCGGTGCCGACATCCTCGTCGGCCGGCGCAGGCGCCTCGTCGCGCACCAGTCGCAGGTGAGAGCGTTCTTCCAGATCGGCCTCGACCTCTTCCTGATCGGCGACCAGGCTGCGCGCCTCAAAGCGGCGAGAGGCTTCGTGCTCGTAGTCTTCCAGGCGGGTCATCAGCTCTTCGGCCGGTGACTTGAGGAAACCGGCAGCGAACTGATGCAGCAGGCGACGAATCTCTTCTGCCGCCTCGTTGAACAAGGTGGCCGCCTCGGCGTCACCGGCCCCCAGAGCCTGGGAGCGCATCAGGGCGTGCTCGAGCAAGCGGGCCAGTTTCGACAAATCGGTGTAGCCCACCGCGCCCGAATTGCCAGCCAGCGAGTGCGCCAACGCGATCGCTTCGTCGCTGACAGGGTGCTGGACTTCCAGCGCCCATTCGTTCAAGGCCGTCGTCAGGCGACGCGACTGTTCGTCGGCTTCGTTGAGGAAGATGTTGAACAGCGGGATACCGATGCGCAGGTCGCCCACCACCTTGAATTGCTCGTCGGCAGGGACTTCGGCTTCGGCCTCGGCCGTGACTTCTGGCTCTGGCTCTGGCTGGGTCTCGGCTTCTACCTGTGCGGACACGTCGACCAACTCGGGGACGTCGATGGCTTCGCCCACCACTTCAAGCGGCAGGTCCAGCAACACGTCCTCGTCTGGCGAGATGGGCTCGGAAGCCTCGTCCACCGATGCCTCCAGCGCCAGGTCAGGCAGCGCCAGCTCGTCCGGCTGCGCCGTCGCGTCTTCCAGCACCAGACCAGGCAAGTCCTCGACCTCGATCTGCGTTTCCTCGGACGAGGCCAGGGACAGCTCTTCGGCCGCCTCGGCCAGATCGCCGTCCGGCGTTTCGTACAGCTCGCCCGCCACGGTGGGATCGTCGTCTTCAAGCTGCACCACGTGCTTGGGCTCGAGGATGTTGACACTCAGCGGCTGCTCGTCGTCAGCGGCCTGGCCGCCAGCTTGGGATTCGGTTTCGGTTTCGCCCAGCGACAGGTCCATCGGCGTGGACGTCAGCTCAGGCTCGACCAGCTCGAACGACGCGTTCACCTCCGTCGGTGCGGTCAGGTCCAGTTCGATGCCGAAATCGGCGATGTTCACGGTGGGCAACTCGGTCGCCGCCAGCGGTGCTTCGGCTTCCTCGGCCTCTTCAGCCTCCTCGGTCGCCTCGGGCACTTCCACCACACCGAGATCCTCGGCCGACAGGTCGAGCTCGAAGGGTGCGAGGGCATCGGCTTCGCTCGGGGCATCCGGCGGTGTCACCACCTCAGGCGCGGCCGGCTGGGCGACATCGCTCAGGCTGAGACGTTGGCCGTGCAGGCGCAAGGCCTCGGCCACGGCTGTCACCGGCTCATGGCGCCAGGACGCAGCCTGACCTTCGGCAATCGCATCGGTCCAGGCAGAGAAATGACTGAGGACCTCGTGGCTGACGCCCAGCAGATCGCCGTTGGCGGGCTCTTGCGTGGCCAGCCAGGCGTTGTAGAGCTGCTCAAACGACCAGGCGGCTTCACCATACTGGGTCAAACCCACCATGCGCGAGCTGCCCTTGAGCGTGTGGAAGGCGCGGCGAACCGACGTCAGGGACTCCAAATCGTCTGGCTGATGCACCAGATGGTCGAGGCTGGCGCGTGCCGTCTCGATCACTTCGCGCGCTTCCTCCAGGAAGATCTCGCGCATCTCGTCGTCTTCTTCCAGACCCGTCTCGGCGGGTGCTGCGGCGGCCACTGGCGCCAACAGCGGTGCCGGGGACGGTGCCGGCGCCTCGACTTCAGGCTCTTCAGCGCGGGTCAGACCCGACAACACGTTGGCGACCTGCTCGCGCGCCGCGGCGACCGATTCCAGATCATCAGAGGACTGGGCGGTGACCAGGGCTGCTTGAGCGGCCGCCAGGTTGTCCGCCAGTTCACGCTGCTCCTGCACATGCGGCATTTCAGCCAGCCGGTCCAGCTGATCCGACACCTCGCTCAGGGGCACATCGCTGCGCTCGAGGGTTTGCGCCACCTCGCCAGCGGCCGCCTGTGCCTCTTCTTGCTGCACCTGCTGAACGTGCTGCGCCACGGCCTCGACCGGGTCATCGGTCAGCGGCAAGGCACGCTTCTCACGGCCCATCACAGGCGAGAGCACGCCGGTATCCGGGTCCAGCTTGAACAGCGACTTGGCCAACTGAGGCTGCACGCCCATCATGTCGATGAGAAAGCCCAAGGCACCCAGGTTGCTGGCCAGGCGGTCAAACACGCCACGCTGCGCGGCGTCGTCCAGATCGGTGCTGTCGAGCAGCAGGTGATCCACGTCATCGCGCATGCGCACGCTGGCCTGCGCGGCCAGATCCAGGCCCAGTACGGCCAACACACCGCGCATGGACTGCAGGATGGCGGGCACGCTCGCCAGAGGTGTGCGGTCTTGCGGGTCGCGGAAGAACTGATCAATGTGCTTTTCGGCTTCGCTCAGCGTGGAGCGCAACTCCTGCACCACGGAGCCGATGGTGTGACGGTCGGAAACCCGGCGGTACAGGTCTTCCATCCAGGTTTCAAGGGGCTGGGCGGGTTGCCCCTGCCCCACCGCCTGAATCCGCTCGGCCAGACGCTGCAAGCGCGGCTGCTGATCGGGTTGATCGAATTCGCCGTCTTCGAGACTGGCCTCCATGTACAGCAAGCTGGTGGCCACTTCCATGGCCAGACTGGGCTCTGGCGCACTCGCCGTTGCCACCGTCTTTTGAGCCGCGTCGGCCAAGGCCGTCGCCAGCGCGTCACCCTGCGTGAACAGGCGACGCAGCGAATCGCACACCAGGGCGAACTGCTCGTTCAAGCCGCCCAGGCGCAACAACTCACCGCCAGCCACGGCCGACCAGCCATCCTTGGCTCCGGCGACGCGCTTGAGCGCCTGCGTGACCCAAGCCGGGTCAAAACGACCCAGGCTGGACGCCGACAGGTTGACCGGCTGATGACGCGCCAGACCAAAGGTGCGGCGCACGCGGGCCAGCACCGAACGATCGGTGGCCGGCACGTCGCCTGCCTGGGCGCAGAAGAACAACAGTTCACTGGCCAGGCGATCGGACGGGACGTCCTGACCCTTGGTGAGCACGCGCAACTGGCTGAGCAAGGAGGACAGCACCCGCTTGGCATGGACGCTCAGGGGCACATACTTGCCTGCCAGCGCCTCCAGGAAACCGCTGGCCAGCATCCAGGTGGCCGACTCACGCGAGGCGTGACGCTGCGACGCGTCGCTCGCCAGCGACGCACACAGGTCGGCCAAGGCCACCGCATCGCCCGGCTGATTTCGGCGCATCAGCTTGAGGATGCCCATTTCGAAGTCTTCGACCGTGGCCGCATCGGGCGAACGGGGCGCCACGCCTTCCGGCGGCGCCAACGGAGCTTCGAGCGACAGCGTGGGCCAGTCCTGGCTCCACAGATCCGTGGGACGAGCCATGCCGCCGCCAACACGGGCGACCAGGGCCTCGTACTGGGGGAACATCGCCATCGCGGACACCGACTTGCCCGCCAGGCGGCGCGCAATGTAGTCGAGCAAGGCAAACGAGGCGCGCTCGATTTCGCGCACCACGTCTTCGTCGATCAACTGCGGGCGGTTGACCAGTTTCTGGACCACCGCCTCGCTGGCCCGCAGCACCGTCGCCCCGGCGGGCAAGCCCGCCAGCTCCAGCGCCCCCACCCCTTGGTGGATCTGCTGCCGGGCTGTCCGCAAGACCGCCGGGTCCAGCGAATCCATGTCGGACACGCCCACGGCGGTCGCGTCCTTCAGGCAACGATGCAGGGCCTTGTGCGCAGTGTCGAGCGACTTGCGCAACTCCTCATGCACCCAAGCCAGGGCACTGAGGTCATCCGAAGGCAGGGAGGCGTCTTGTTGCAGGCTGTCCATGAATCATCCAGCTCAGGCGGAAATCTTGAATCGAGACACGGATTGCTGAAGCTCGTTGGCGGTCCGCGACAGCTCTCGCACCAGCTGGGTGGTGGAACGCGTGCCCTCCCCCGTCTGCTCGGTCACCGCGAAAATGTGCTGGATGTTGGCCACCACCACGTTCGCGGACTCGGCTTCCTTCAAGGCTTGATCAGAAATCTGCTCAATCAGCTCGGCCAGTCGACGCGACACGCGGTCGATGTCGCCCAGTGCCGAACCGGCGGCGTCGGAGAGTCGAGCCCCTTCCACCACGCCCTGGGTGGAGCGTTCCATAGCGGCCACGGCATCCTGGGTGTCGGTCTGAATGGTGCGCACCAGCGCGGCAATTTCGCGGGTCGCGTCGCCGGAGCGTTCAGCCAGACGCTGCACTTCTTCGGCCACCACCGAGAAGCCGCGACCGGCTTCACCCGCAGACGCCGCCTGAATGGCCGCGTTCAAAGCCAGCACGTTGGTCTGTTCGGTAATGTCCGAAATCAGTTCGGTGATTTCACCAATTTCCTGCGACGACTCACCCAGTCGCTTGATGCGCTTGGAGGTGTCCTGGATCTGTTCGCGGATGGTGTTCATACCGCCGATGGCGTTCTGCACGGCCTGCAGACCGGAGTCGGCAGCCGACAGCGATTGACGGGCCACTTCGGCGGACTGCTGGGCTTGCGCGGACACTTCGTTGATTCGGCCTGCCATGTGCAGCACCGACTCACCGGTTTCGCGAATTTCACGCAGCTGTTCGTCAGAGGCGGCCAGCAGCTCGGTCGAGGTGGCTTCCACCTGACCGGTGGTTTCGGTCACCCGTTGCACCGTGCCTTGCACCTGGGCCACCAGGGTGCGCAGCTCTTCCACCGTGAAGTTCACCGAGTCGGCGATGGCGCCGGTGATGTCCTCGGTCACGGTCGCTTGCTGCGTCAAGTCACCTTCAGCGACCAGTTGCAGCTCGTTCATCAGTCGCAAAATGGCGGCCTGGTTGGCGTCATTGACGCGCTTGGCTTCACGTTCCTGACGTTCGGCTTCCTGACGCTGGTAGTCGGCGATCTGAGCGCGGTGACGGTTGTCGGTCACGAACACACGCAGCAAACCGTAGGCCGATGCAGCCGACAGCAGCAGGAAGGCCAGGATCAGGACGATGTTGAAACCGCCGATGCCGGCGCCTTGCGACAGGCGCTGCTGCACCTGCTCCATGCCCTTGCGCAGGGGTTCGCTGTCGTCAATGATGGCCACCTGGGCGTCACGCGCAGCCACCAGACCTTGCAGGGAGCCCAGAATGTAAGAAGCTTGCGTGCGGGTGCCTTCGAAAATCTTCAGCAAGGCTTCCAGTTGCTCGCGCACCTCGGGGTTCTTCGCAGGGGTGAGCTTCAGGTCAGCACTGCCCTTGAGCAGGCCATCGGCAAGACCCTGGAAGGCATTCAAGTCCTTGCCCAGCAAGAACACAGCCTCGGTCGACACGCCTTCCACCGTCAGGAATTCGTTGGCCGACTTGCCGATCCGCTGCGTCAGCATCACCAACTGGCTCAAGGCCGAAGCCTCGCCCGCCGTCAGCGTGCCCGACTCGATGCGCGTGAGCGTGATGCTCTCGGCCAGGTCCAGCAACTCGGAAGACTGGGTGTTGACCTCGCGCAGCGCCTGACTCACCTGGGTCAGGGTCTGCTTCTGGCTCAGCACGAAATTGGCGTTCTTCTCGGCGCGATCGACCAGCGGCAGCAAGGGTGCCAAGGTTTCCTGGACACTGCCAGAGACGGCCTTCAGGTCGAGTTCGTCGTCGCCGTTGACCAGGCCACGCACGTTGCTGGCCAGCACCTTGGAGCTCTCGCTCACTTCGTCGAAGGCTGGCGCGCGACCGACCAGGGCCTGTGACACCGATTTGGCCAGTCGCTGCGACTGCATCAGGGCCTGACCCGTGGCAGCCGATTGACCGGCACGACGGTCAGCGGAGTTCACCGACAGGAAGGCACTGAGCACCAGGCCCAACACCCCGACGGCCAGACCGATACCCAGCAAACGCTGCTGGCGATCGAGCTTGAGATGACCCACCAGGGGCAAACCGGAGCGCGGCTCCATCAGGCTGGCTTCGGAGATCTCTTCGTTCTGTCGCTGATAGTCAGCGGGGAACTCGGAAGGGGCCGATTCGGAAATGATGGCCTCGTTGCCACCGGGCTGAATCGTCGAGGCGCCCGTTTCGGTGTCGACCACCTGAGTCCCCGTGGCCGAGACCATGCCCTCGGTGCTCAAGGCTTCCGAAGGAACCTCGTCATCGCCCTTGGTCTTGCCCATTTCCTTGATACGACTGAGGAAACTCATGTTCTTGTGCTCCAAACGGTCAGATGTATACAGCGCGCTCGACAGGTTGCCCCGTCAGACATCAATCTTCAAAAATGCCTCGTCGGCCGACAGCGCGGCCAGATCCAGCTCGTACCAGACTCGCCCTTGCTCATCGACCATGGCCTGGCCAATGAAGTGGGGCTTGCCTGCGGACGCCTCCCTGGCGGCCGGCTTCAACATGCTGGCATTGCGCAATCCCAGCAATCGGTCAATCAACAGGGCCACATTCAACTGCAGGGCGGTGTTGAGCGCCACCAGGCGCCCCGCATCCCGGGCCGCCACGTCGGACAGGCTGCGGCCCGCACGGTCGGAGAGGCCCAGAAACATGGCGGCATCCACCACACCGTGCAACTGCCCGCGCAGGTTCGCCACGCCCAGGAACCAGGGCTGGCTGTGGGGCACGTGCTGAGCGGGAGAGAGCGGGAAGATTTCACCCGCCTGCTCCAGCGGCATCAGGAAACCATGGCCGGCGATCTCGACCGCGAGCCAGTTTCGTGTCGGCGCCTGATCCCGCACGGTCTGCAGACGCTCTGCCAGACGCTGTTGCAAGGCCCTGAGGGCTTCTTTGTTGGCCATCTGTGAGCCCCCGATCTCAGCCGAATGCCTTGATCTTGCGGAGCAACTCGTCAGGGTTCACCGGCTTGACGACGTAATCGCTGGCGCCTTGGCGCATGCCCCAGACGCGGTCGGTTTCCTGGTTCTTGCTGGTGCACATGATGACGGGCACGTTGGCGAACTGCGGGTCACGCGTGATGGCACGGGTGAGCTGGAAACCATTCTGGCCGGGCATGACCACGTCCATCAGGATCAGGTCAGGCTTTTCTTCCTGAAGGCGACGCATGGCCTCCTCACCGTTCTCGGCCGTGCGCACGGCATAGCCGCTCTTGGTCAGGAGTTCCGACAGCACGTGCAGTTCGGTTTTGGAGTCGTCAACAAGCAGTATTTTCTGGATCGGCATATCAAACCTTCTTCATGCGCAAGTGCCACAGGGGAGCCGGTGGCCTCGCGTGATCAACATTCATCCCTGGCAATGATCGGTGAGCAAACCCTCTCAGGCCGTCAGCCGCCGTACTGGGCAACCGCCTGCAAGAGCTGGTCTTTGGTGAAAGGCTTGGTCAGGTAGTCTTGCGAACCCACCATGCGGCCACGCGCCTTGTCAAACAGGCCATCCTTGGAGGACAACATGATCACGGGCGTGTTGGTGAACTTCGGATTGCGCTTGATGATCGCGCAAGTTTGATAACCATCCAGGCGCGGCATCAAGATGTCACAAAAAATAACATCGGGCGCATGGTCGTTGACCTTGGACAAGGCATCGAAACCATCTTCCGCCAGGACCACCTCGTATCCCCCTTGCTTGAGGAATATCTCGGCGCTGCGCCGAATGGTGTTGCTGTCGTCAATGACGAGAACTTTCTTGGGGCCCCGAATCTCGGGGCTGTCAACTTCAGGCACGAAAGCGTTCCTCCAAACTGTGTCCCAGGCCGGGTCAATCTCGAATCATTACAGCACGCTCAACCACATCGGATCAAAGCTGCACCATCTCGAAGTCTTCCTTGCGTGCACCACATTCCGGACAGACCCAGTTCATGGGAACGTCCTCCCAGCGCGTGCCAGCGGGGATGCCCTCTTCAGGCAGGCCGGCAGCCTCATCGTAAATCCAGCCGCAGATCAGGCACATCCAGGTACGAAATTCGTTCACGTCGACTTAAACCAGCTTGAATACAATGGACTGATTGTAGCCATCGGTCTTTCGCGCAAACCCAAGGGTTTGTGGGCAAGCAGACCTTATCTTTCACCAAAACCGCCATGAATGCTCAACTTCCCGGACAAGATCCCACCCTGGCGGACGAAGAACTGGAAGCCGGCGCGCCCGCTTGTGTCCTCAGTTTCAATGCCAATGACCCCACCGGCGCGTCCGGAATCGGGGCCGATATCGCGACGATCGCTGCCATGGGGGCGCATGCCCTGCCCGTGATCACCAGCATTCTGGTGCGCGATACCGCCGAGATCTTCGAGTCGCACGAGATCGATCCCGAGGCCGTTGCAGACCAGGCGCGCTCCGTGCTGGAGGACACCACCATCGCCTCGTGGAAGGTGGGCTTTCTGGGCAGCGCCGACGGCGTCAGCACCGTGGCCGAGATCCTCTCCGACTACACCGATGTGCCGCTGGTGTCGTATCTGCCCAACTTGTCGTGGATGGACGACGATGCACAGATGGCTTACCTGGACGCCTTCCGCGAGTTGATCCTGCCGGCCACCATGGTGTTGGTTGGCAGCCACAGCACCCTCACCGACTTCCTGTTGCCAGATTGGGACGCCGAGCGTCCGCCCTCGGCACGCGAGCTGGCCGTGGCCGCCGCCGAGCATGGCACCGACTATGTGCTGGTGACCGGCGTGCAACTGCCTGACCAGTTCATCGACAACGTGCTGGCTTCGCCCCAAGGCGCCATGTGCGGCGAGCGCTTCGAGCGCTTTGAAGCCAGTTTCGTGGGTGCCGGCGACACACTGTCCGCGGCCTTGGCCGCCATCCTGTCCACGGGCACCGCACTGGATGTCGCCGCCGCCGAGGCCTTGAGTTTCCTGGACCAGGCGCTGGATTCGGGCTTCCGCCCCGGCATGGGTGGCGTCATCCCCGATCGCTTCTTCTGGGCACTGCCCCCGGGTGAAGAACCTCTGGAAGAACAGACCTCTGAAGAGTCCGTCGACCTGCTCGACGACACCGTCCCCCCTCTGCACTCACGCAATGTCCACTAACGCTTCGCTGTTTGAGCGCGCCCAGCGCGTCATTCCCGGCGGCGTGAACTCACCCGTGCGCGCGTTTCGCGCCGTGGGTGGCACGCCCCGTTTCATCACCCGCGCCGAGGGCGCCTACATGTGGGATGCCGAGGGCGCCCGCTACATCGATTACATCGGCTCCTGGGGCCCGATGATCCTGGGGCACGGCAACCCGGAGGTGCTGGAGGCCGTGCAGAAGGCCGCGCTGGACGGCTTCTCGTTTGGGGCGCCGACCGAGCGCGAGATCGAGCTGGCCGAGGAGATCCTCAAGCTGGCGCCCGGCGCCGAACAGGTTCGTCTGGTGAGCTCGGGCACGGAAGCGGGCATGAGCGCCATCCGCCTGGCGCGTGGCTACACCGGCCGCAGCAAGCTGATCAAGTTCGAGGGCTGTTACCACGGTCATGCCGATGCGCTGCTGGTGAAGGCCGGGTCGGGCCTGGCCACGTTCGGCCACCCCACCAGCGCTGGCGTGCCGCCGGAAGTGGTGCAGCACACCTTGGTGCTGGAATACAACAACATCGCGCAGATCGAAGAGGCGTTTGCCACCCAAGGCCACGAGATCGCCTGCGTGATGATCGAGCCGATCGCCGGCAACATGA
>JAGNPA010000015.1 GCA_017989885.1 Aquabacterium sp. | reverse complement strand
ATCCTTGTGCGCCCCAAAAACAGGGGTGGGCGGGCTGCCGGCCCGGGGGCCAGTCAGTTCGAGGCTCGCCTGCGTCGGGCAGTGATGCCAACGCGATTCACTCACAGCTCACAGTTCACAGTTCACAGTTCACAGTTCACAGTTCACAGTTCACAGTTCACAGTTCACAGTTCACAGTTCATGGTTCATGGTTCATGGCTCATGGCTCAAGTGCGCCAAGGCGCCAGATGAGGCCAGGCTTGGCCTGATGCGGCCGGATCGAGCTGCCGGCAGACCGCCACCAGATTCAGTCGCCTTGCGAGGGCGATGGCGGCAACTCGGTGTCTGTCGGGGCGGCGGCGCGAGGCTTGTTGCTGCCGGCCACAAGGTCGAAGCGGAAGAGGCGGCACTCGATGGGGCCATTGAACATGACGACGCGGCGACTTTCCTTGAGGCGCATGGCGCTGGGCAGCTTCATGTCCGGGCTGAGGATCCAGGCGGTCCAGCCGGGATATTGTTTCTTCCAGTGGGAGGACAGGCGCTGGAAGAAGGTGGCGGCTTCGTCGTCCTGGAATTGCTCGCGACCGGCGCGGGACGTGGGCGCAGGCTCTCCCATTTCTTCGTCGGCTTCGGAGCGGGCGCGGTAGGCGTTGCGCACGGAACCCTTGGTGTCGATGCGCTCGCCGTAGGGCGGGTTGAACATGAGCACGCCACGCTCGCAGGGCACGGGGCGCTGCAGGGCATCGGCGGTTTTGAACTCGATGTACTGGCGCACGCCGGCCCGCTCGGCATTGCGGGTGGCGAAGTCGGTCATGCGGAAGGCGACGTCGCCGGCGTAAATGGGGACGCGGGGCGGGTGCTGGCGGTCGTGGGCGGCCTGGCGCAGGCGCTGCCAGTCGGCCTGGTGAGCCCCGAAGGGCAGCAGGCGCTCGAAGGCAAAGCGGCGCTGCAGGCCGGGGGCGATGCCGCAGGCAATCTGGGCGGCTTCGATAGGGATGGTGCCAGCGCCGCAGCAGGGGTCGAGCAAGGCACCGTCTTCGGGACGGCCTTGCCAGTCGGCGGCGGCGAGCATGGCAGCGGCCAGGGTCTCTTTCAGCGGGGCTTCGCCGGTGTCTTCGCGCCAACCGCGCTTGAAGAGCGCTTCGCCAGAGGTATCGACGTAGAGGATGGCGTCGAGGTCGTCAAGGTAGAGGACCAGGCCGAGGTCGGGGAAGCGGGTGTCGACGCTGGGGCGCTCGCCTGTGCGTTCACGCAGGTCGTCGCAGACGGCATCTTTGACGCGCAGGCCGGCGAAGTTGAGGCTTTGCAGGTGGCTGCGGCGCGAGACGACGTCGACGCGCAGGGTGTGCTGCGGGGTGATCCAGTCGGACCAGTTGACGCCACGGGCCATGACGTAGATGTCGTCTTCGTGGCGATAGACGCGGGAAGCGACGCGCCAGAGGACGCGCTGGGCCAGGCGGCTCTCCAGATTGAGGCGCATGGCGTAGTCGCGCAGGGTGTGCTGTCGCTCGGCGGCGGACGCGGTGGTGGGTGCGATCACCTCGATGCCGCCACGGGACTCGGTGATCTGTGCGGCGGCGCCCAGGATGCGACGGGCCTCAATGGCCAGCAGTGATTCGACGCCGGAGGGGCAGGACAGGTAGAGGGCCGCGGGGCGGTCGGCGGCCAGCACGGGGCGTTGGCCGAAGTCACGCGACTCGGGACGGGGGCCGGAACGGGCAGGCGCCGGGCGCGGGGGCGCCCCCCAGGATGCACCACGCGCAGCGCCGCCGGGCGGGGAAGCGGGGCGACGCTCGTCACCGGCTCGCCAGGCGTCGGAGCCGGCAGATCGGAAGCCAGGGCGGGCGCCGGGGCTGGACTCGGAACGGATTGAGTCGCGTCCTTGCGGGTCACGCCCATGCGGTGCGCGGGTGGACGAGGGGGCGCGGTCGCGGGTGTCCCCCGAGGGGCGTCCGGTGGCCTGGGACACGACGGGGCGGCGGGGGGGCTTGATGGGCATGGTGGGGTCGCAATGAAAATGGAACGTGGTCAGGGGCGCAGGATGGCCAGCACGTCGGAGCGGAATTCTCGCCGATAGAGAATCCAGAGGACGGCGAGGGTGCCCAGGGCGAAGGCCACCGGGGACACCAGCCAGGCGATGACCGCGAAGGACATGTAGTAGGCCCGCAGGCCATCGGCAAAGCTTTCGGCGGCCATGCCCATGAGCTTGCCGGCGCGGTCACCGAACTCCTGGCGGTCGGCACCGCCTTCGTTGAAGACGTCGACATTGGGGGCGGCGCCCACCAGGATGGCGCCAAACGAGTAGACCCGCATGGACCAGGTGAAGCGGAAGAAGGCGTAGACGAAGACGGACAACAGCGCGATGAGCTTGATGTCGAGCACCAGCAGGGAGGTGCGCACGGCAAAGGGCAGGTCGCGCACGAACTCGCTGGCTTTCTCGGTGGTGCCGAGCACGGCCAGCAAGCCCCCGATCACCAGGATGGTGGTGGAGGCCCAGAAGCTGGGGCTGCTGGCGAGGTTCTGGGTGATGGCGGCATCGACGATGCGCTGGTCACGGTGGGTGACCTGGAGCATCCACAGGCGCCGGTAGTGGTTGGTGCTGGACAGCAGGGTGCGCTCGACCCGGGCACGGCGACTGGCGAACTGCGCGTAGCCGATCCAGCCGAACACGAACAGGGCCAAGGCGGCCCAGTCTTGCCAGGGCAGCACGGTGATCAGGTGTTGGAGGCGAGGGAGCATGAACGAGAAATGGCTAACAGGTCAGAGGCCCCGGTAGAGGTTGGCGGACGCGCCGCGCACCAGGGCGCGGTCACGGACCCCGCGCCCCGCTCACAGGGCCTTGCGCAGATTCGCGGGGGCGATCTTGAGGGCTTCGCGGTACTTCGCCACGGTGCGGCGGGCCACCTGGATGCCCTGCTCTTCCAGCATGCTGGACAGCGCGCTGTCTGACAAGGGCTTCTTGGGGTCTTCGGCGGCCACCAGTTGCTTGATGAGCGCGCGCACCGCCGTGCTGGAGGCGTTGCCGCCGGCTTCGGTGTTGAGCGAGGAGCCGAAGAAGTACTTGAGCTCGAAGGTGCCGAACGGCGTGTTCATGTACTTGGCCGTGGTCACGCGCGAGATGGTGGACTCGTGCAGGCCGAGCTCGTCGGCGATTTCACGCAGGACCAGCGGCTTCATGGCGATTTCGCCATGGGTGAAGAAGTTTTTCTGGCGATCGACGATGGCCCGGGACACGCGCAGGATGGTGTCGAAGCGCTGCATGATGTTCTTGACGAACCAGCGAGCCTCTTGCAGACGGGCGTTGAGGTTGGCGTGCCCCTCGCTGGCCGTGCCCCCGCGCGGGCCGCGGCTGGAGCGCAGGGCCTGGGCGTAGTAGTCGTTGATGCGCAGCTTGGGCATGACATCCGGGTTGAGGATGACCTTCCAGGTGCGCCCCGCCTTCTGCACGATGACGTCGGGAATGATGATGTTGGCTTCGGCGCGGGTGAAGGCGCGGCCCGGCTTGGGTTCGAGCGAGACGATGAGGCTCTGGGCGTCTTTCAGCAGGGCCTCGTCGGCCCCGGTGGCGGCCATGAGCTTCTTGAAATCGCGACGGGCCAGCAGTTCGAGGTGCTCGCGGCAGATGACCTTGGCCACGTCGCACGCGGGCTCGGCCGGCCGCCCGCGCAGTTGCAGCAGCAGGCACTCCGACAGATTGCGCGCGCCCACGCCCACGGGCTCGAGGTTTTGCAGCCAGCCCAGCGCGCAGCGCAGGCGCGAGAGCAGTTCGTCGAGGGTGTCTTCGTCCGGGTCGTCGGGCAGGAGGCTGCCAGCGATGTCTTCGAGCGTGTCGGCGAGGTAGCCGTCCTCGTTGAGGGACTCGATGAGCATGTCGACGGCGGCCATGTCTTCGGCACTCAGGCGGGTGCCCAGCAGTTGCTGCCTCAGGTGTTCCTGCAGGGTGATGGACAGGCTGTTGCGCTCGAGCGGGTCAAGCTCGTCGTCGCCCTGGCTCTGGCGCGCTGGGCTTTCACTGATGCCGTCGAAATCGTCGCGCTCGGTGCCGTTTTCCCAGTCGTCCCGCTCGGTGGTGCCCATCTCGGCGGTGTCGATGCCGCTGGTGTCGGCCTCGGTGGGCGAGCTTTCGCGCTCGGCGCCGGCGTCTTCGCTGCTGTTGTGCTCGTTGCGCTGGCGCTCGAACTCCAGCGAGGCGGCCGTCTCGATGGGGGAGAAGTCGTCTTCGGGCTCCAGGAAGG
Source organism: Aquabacterium sp. (assembly GCA_017989885.1). Lineage (GTDB taxonomy): Bacteria > Pseudomonadota > Gammaproteobacteria > Burkholderiales > Burkholderiaceae_C > Aquabacterium. Next base: position 9,026 of record JAGNPA010000015.1, on the reverse strand, counting down.
GGTTTTGTTCGAGCATCTGCTCGATTTCCTGGTGCAGCTCGAGGGTGGACAGCTGCAGGAGCCGGATGGACTGCTGCAGCTGAGGGGTCAGCGCCAGGTGTTGCGAAAGCCGAAACTGCAGGGAGGGCTTCATAGGGCGACGGTCACTTACATGCGGAAGTGCTCGCCAAGGTAGACCTTTCGGACTTCGGCGTTCTGGATGATGTCGGCCGGGCTGCCCTCGGCGAGGACGCTGCCTTCGCTGATGATGTAGGCACGGTCGCAGATGCCCAACGTTTCGCGCACGTTGTGGTCGGTGATGAGCACACCGATGCCGCGGGCCTTGAGAAAGCTGATGATGCGCTGGATCTCGATGACGGCAATCGGGTCGACGCCGGCAAAGGGCTCGTCGAGCAGGATGAAGCGCGGCTGGGTGGCCAGGGCGCGGGCGATTTCGACGCGGCGGCGCTCGCCACCGGACAGGGACAGGGCCGGGTTGGTGCGCAGTTTTTCGATGCTCAGCTCGTGCAGCAAGCCGTCCAGGCGCTCCTGGATGACGTCCTTGCTCAGGCGCTTGCCGCGTTCGTCGACCTGCAGCTCCAGCACAGCGCGGATGTTCTCTTCGACGTTGAGCTGGCGGAAGATGGAGGCCTCTTGGGGCAGGTAGCTCAGACCCAGGCGCGCGCGCTGGTGGATGGGCAGGCGCTCGACGCGCTGGCCGTCGATGGTGATCTCGCCAGCATCGGCGGGCACGAGGCCCACGATCATGTAGAAGCTGGTGGTTTTGCCGGCGCCGTTGGGGCCGAGCAAGCCGACAACCTCACCTGCCGCGACGGCCACGTGCACGTCATGGACCACGGTGCGGGCACCGTAACGCTTTTTGAGGCGCTCGGCGCGCAACTCGCTGCGCGGGGGCGTGACCAGCGGCGCACTCATCAACGGGTGCTTTCTGCGCCGGGCGTTTCGGGCGTGGTGCGGGGGGTGATCACGCCGCGAACGCGGCCTGTGGCCCCGCTGCTGCTGCCACCGCCCTGAACCTGGAAGACCGAGGTCTTGTTGTCGTAAATGATGACCGGGCCGCTGACCTGGTCGTTGACGGTGTTGCCTTGCAGGCGGCGCATGATGGCGCGCGAGGTGAAGCGGATGATCTCGGTGCGGCCGTCGTAGACGATGCGCTCGGCTTCGCCCTCGATGGCTTCATCGACGCCGTCGCGCTTCTGACGGAAGAAGGCGCGCCCGCCGGGCCCGCCGATCGCGGTGGCCGTCTGGCTGCCATCGGCGTTCTGACGCACCTCCACACGGTCGGCGCGAACCACCATGGTGCCCTTGGTGATTTCGACGTTGCCGCTGAGGATGTTCAGGCGCTGGTTGTCTTCGACCCGGGCTGCATCGGCGGCGAAGTTGAGCGGCTGAAAACGATCGGCCTTTTCCGCTCCGGCCGGGGCAGACCACAGGGCGCCAAAGGCCAGCGCCAGCGCACCGGTGGTGCGGGCGAGACGGGGCGTCAAGGAGGGGAAAAGTGGGTTCGTCATCATCGGCATGGAATTTGCAATGATTTTAGCCACGAACCAGGGGGAAATCGCGTCTGAAGCGCGATTTCCCTGCGTCTGCACGCCTGTGCGCCGACTTAACGGCCCTTGCGGGACAGGTTGATCAGGAAGTTGGTGGTCGCCAGGGTGCGCTCGTGGCTGCCGTTGAGCGACACCGAGGTGAAGTAGCGCCCGGCGATGCCCAGGGTGGGCACCCCGTCGATCTTGTAGGCGTCGGCCAAGCTGCGGGCCTGCTTGCACTTGGTCTGCACGGCGAACGAGTTGAACATGGCCATGAACTTGACCGGGTCCACGCCGTGACGGGCCACGAAAGCGGAGATCGTCTCGGGCTTGTCCAGCGCCTGACCTTCGGCATGGATGGCACGGAAGACCTTGGGGTGCAGCGTGGACACCAGGCCCATGGCCTCGAGGGCGTAGAACAGGCGCTGGTGGTTGCCGAAGGGGTTCTCGCGGAAGGCCACCGGCACACGGCGGAACACGACGTCGGCCGGGAGTTTGTCTGCCCAGGCACCCAATGACGGCTCGAAGTTGTAGCAATGGTTGCAGCCGTACCAGAAAAACTCGACGACTTCGACCTTGCCGGCAGGTGCCGAGACCGGCGCAGCCTGAGGCAGGCGCACGTAATGGGTGCCTTCCACCGGGCCACCTTGGGCCAAGGCCAGGCCGGGCAGACCGGCGCTCAAGCCCACTGCGCCTAGGGTGTGGATCGAAAACTCGCGGCGATTCATCTAGCGTCCTTTCTGTCAGGCCCGAAGGCCACGGCAATCAACGAGGGCGATGCCCCGGCTTACTTCTGGATGCGCACCAGGGCAGATTCCACCCCGGCACCTTGCAGTTTGATGCGAACCTCTTCGGCCGTATCCTTTTGCGCGTAAGGCCCCAGACGCACCCGGAACATGGTGCGGCCATTGACCTCGCGCTCCTGGATGCGGGACTCCAGGCCCATGATGGCCAGCTTGGCGCGCTGCTGCTCGGCCTCGGCCTGGCTGACATACGCACCGGCCTGCACCTGGTAACTCAACGCGTCAGCAGCGGATTCGGTGGACACGGGAGCCGCCCCCGACAGGATGGCGGCGGGATTGCGGGCACTGGCCACGGGGGCGCTGGCGGGCTTGGCGGCAGGAGCCGAAGCCGGCTCGGCGGAGACGACCGGTGCCTCGGTGGGTTCGGGCTCAGACGCCGCCGAAGGGGCCGAGGCGACCGGGACCGCCTTCGGCACGGCGGGGTTCTTGCCATAGAGCGGGCTGTTGGGGTCCCAGCTCTTGTTGTGCTCCATCTCGGCGGCATCCTGTTCGGGGGTGCGTTGCGGCACCTTGTCGATGAAGGGCAGCGGCACCTTGGTGATGTAGACGGCCACCCCCAGCGCCAGCGCCAGCCCGATCAGGAGGCCGACGATCATGCCGAGGAAAAAACCGCCGCGCTGAGCGGCACGTGGACTGGTCATGGAATGGGATCCTCTCTGGGTCACCGGGGTGGTTTACATCTTGTTGGGCGCGCTGACGCCCAACAGCGCCAAGCCGTTGCGCAGCACCTGCGCGGTCGCGCTCAGCAAGGCCACGCGGGCACGGCTGAGTTCGACCTCGTCGACCAGGAAACGTTCCGCCGCGTAGTAGCTGTGGAAGGCACTGGCCAGGTCACGCAGGTAGAAGGCGACGTCGTGCGGGGCGAGACCCTGGGCGGCGGCCGTGAGCATGCCGGGGAATTCGGCCAGACGGGTCATCAGCGCCAGCTCGGTATCGGCCGTCAGCAAGGCCAGGTTGGCGCCAGCCAGGGCGTTCACATCGCCGCCCTTCTCCGCGTACTGGGCGCGCACCGACTGGATGCGGGCGTGGGCGTACTGAACGTAGAAGACGGGGTTCTCGTCGTTCTGCTTGAGGGCCAGGTCGACGTCGAAGGTGAACTCGGTGTCGGCCTTGCGGCTGATCAGGAAGAAGCGCACCGCGTCCTTGCTGGTCCACTCGATCAGGTCGCGCAGGGTGACGTAAGAGCCGGCGCGCTTGGAGATTTTGACCTCCTCGCCGTTCTTCATCACGGTGACCATCTTGTGCAGCACGTAGTCGGGCCAGCCCTGGGGGATGCCGACGCCAGCGGCCTGCAGGCCGGCGCGCACGCGGGCGATGGTGCCGTGGTGGTCGGAGCCCTGGATGTTGACGACCTGCTCGAAGCCGCGCTCCCACTTGGCGATGTGATAAGCCACATCGGGCACGAAGTAGGTGTAGCCGCCTTCGGACTTGCGCATTACGCGGTCCTTGTCGTCACCGTAGTCGGTCGAGCGCAGCCACAGGGCGCCGTCTTGCTCGTAGGTCTTGCCGGCGTCGACCAGTTTCTGGACCGTTTGCTCGACGCGGCCCGAGGTGTAGAGGCTGGATTCGAGGTAGTAATTGTCGAAGCGGACGTCGAAGGCTTTGAGGTCGAGGTCCTGCTCGTGGCGCAGGTAGGCCACGGCGAACTGACGGATGCCGTCGAGGTCTTCCGGGTCGCCGGAGGCGGTGAACTCGCGGTCGTCGGCCTTGACGGTCTTCTTGGCCAGGAAGTCGGCGGCGATGTCGGCGATGTAGTCGCCGTTGTAGGCCGACTCGGGCCAGTGCTCGTCACCGGGCTTGTAGCCCTTGATGCGCGCGTGGGTGGACCAGGCCAGGGTGCTGATCTGCACGCCGGCGTCGTTGTAATAGAACTCGCGGGTGACCGACTGGCCCTGCGTCTCGAACAGGTTGCACAGGGCATCGCCCAGCGCGCCCTGGCGGCCGTGGCCGACGTGCAGGGGGCCAGTGGGGTTGGCCGAGACGAACTCGACGAGCACCTTGCGGCCATTGGCGGGCTGGCAGCCGAACTTGTCGCCTTCGGTGAGCACATCGGTGACGATGGCCTGCTTGGCTTCGGGCTTCAGGCGCAGGTTGATGAAGCCGGGGCCGGCAATCTCGATGGGGAGCTTCACCCACTGCTGGACGGCGGGCTGGGCCTCCAGGGCCGCCACGAGGGCGGTGGCCAGCTCGCGAGGGTTCTTTTTGAGGGGTTTGGCCAACTGCATGGCCGCGGTCACGGCCAGGTCACCGTGGGCGGCCTGCTTGGGGGCCTCGAAAACCGGTGTGAAGGACGCGGCGGCGTCGGGCGCCACCTGGCGCAGGGCTTCACCCAGGGCAGAAAGAAGGGCACGCTTGGCTTGGATCATGGGCGAATTCTACGGGGGCGAACCGCCTTCCCGGGGGGATGCGATGATGTGCGAACAATTGCACACTCTGTTCGGGTCTTTTCGCTTGGTGAAGAGCGCCCGAACGTGGAAAGATGCAGACATGGCAGCAGTGGATGAGCATGGGCGACTTGGACATTGACCTGAATGGCGGTTTGATCGGCAAGTACCGGATCATCCAGAAGCTGGGCGAAGGCGCCACCAGCGAGGTGTACCTGTGCCGGGACGACTTCCATGACCGGCATGTGGCGATCAAGCGGGTGCGCTCGTCGGCGCTGAGTGATGCGGTGGACGGGCCGGTGTATGCGCGCTTTTTTGCCGCCGAAGCCGCCCTGGTGGGCCGCCTGCAGCACCCGAATGTGGTGCACATCTACGATGCCGTGCCCGACCCGACGTCGCCCTATGTGGTGATGGAGTATGTGCCGGGCACGACGCTGCGCGCCTTCTGTCGCCCCGACCAGCTGTTGCCGCTGGAGCTGATCGTGGAAATCGGCTTCAAGTGTGCGATGGCGCTGGGCTATGTGTACCGCCAGGGCCTGATCCACCGGGACGTGAAGCCGGCCAACATCCTGGCGCTCGTCAACGATGCCGGGGCGGTGACCGACGTCAAGATCAGCGACTTTGGCAGCGTGCTGAACCTGACGGCCGAGTCCACGCAGATCCACCAGGTGGGCTCACTGGCCTACATGGCGCCGGAGCAACTGGATGGCGAGGTGCCCGACTGCCGCGCCGACATCTATGGCCTGGGCGCCGTGCTGTATCACCTGATCGCCGGGCGTCCGCCGTTCGAGGCATCGTCGCAGGCGGTGCTGATGAACCAGATCTACAACCAGATGCCGACGGCACTGTCGGGTCTGCGCTCGGGGGTGAACAGTGCCGTGGACGAGGTGGTCCTCAAGGCGCTGGCCAAGGACCCGAAAGACCGCTATCCGAACTGGGATGCCTTTGCCCAGGCCCTGTCGGGGCTGATCGCCGACCATCAGGTGCCGCGGGGCCACCTGCAGGGCGTGCTGGACTCCGAGCGCTTCAACCTGCTGCGCTCGCTCGACTTTTTCACGCAGTTTGGCGATGTGGAGCTGTGGGAAGTGGTGCACCGGGCCAAGTGGCAGCGCTTTCCGTTCGGGCATGCGCTGTACCGCCGTGGGGAGGAAGGGCGAACCTTCCACATCATGGCGCAGGGCAGCGTCGAGGTGTACCGCGACAACAAGCGCGTGGCCTTGCTGGGCGCCGGCACCTCGGTGGGTGAGATGGCCTACCTGGCGCCCAGCCCCGACCTGCGTCGCCACAGCACCGATGTGGTGGTGACCGAGCCTGCCACGACGATTTCTTTCACCCCGGACGTGATGCTGCAGCTGAGCCCGACCTGTCGCCATTTGTTTGACGAGGCCTTCATCCGGGTGCTGGTGCGGCGCCTGCATGCCGCGCACGAGGCACTGGCCCACCCGCGGCGCATCATGTGAGCCTGGCGCCGTCATCCGGACGTCGTGGGAGGGCGTCAGGGTGGCGGACCGACCGGATGTCCAGCTTTGCAAGCCGCCGGAGCGGTTTCTTTTTCTCTGTGCCCTTTTCTGTTGCCCCTTATTGAGGAGTCTGACATGCGTACCTTGATTGCTTCCGTGACCCTGGCCCTGCTGTCCACCCTGGCCCATGCCGGCAACGCCGCCTGTGATGCCAAGGCCGCCGAGAAGAAGCTGGCCGGTGCGGCCAAGAACAGCTTCCTCAAGAAGTGCGAGAAGGATGCGGCCGGCTCGGCCAGCGCGGTTTGCCTGAACAAAGCCGCTGAGAAGAAGCTGGCAGGCGCGGCCAAGAACAGCTTTGTCAAGAAATGCGAGAAGGACGCGGCGGCAGCCCCGCAATAAGCGGTCAGCCGCCTGGATGCGCCCTGGACCGCCCCGCTTGAGCGGTCTCGGCAGCCTCAGCGGGTCCAGATGCCCCTGGCCAGCAGGCTGCCAGCCAGGGGGATCAAGACCATGATGTGGGCCTGGATCATGACCAGGCGGCGCACCCGACGCACTTCTGAGGCGTCGGGCAGTGTGCCGTCGGCATCCACCTGCTTGACCCAGCGGCGAAACGCCAGCGTGGGCTGGATGGAGATCAGGCCGATGACCACGAACAGCGTCAGCTTGAGGTGCAGCAGCGGCTGCTGCCAGTACCAACCCATCCCCTTCATGCCCCACCAGGTGCGGGCCAGACCCGTGGCCAGGACGGCCAGAGCAGCCACCAGGTAAATGACGTCCACCCGCGCCAGGCGGCGCACCACGGCGGCATTGAGCCACTCGGCGCGGCACAGGGCCGCTTCGCTGGTGATGAAGACCACCACGCTGAGGATGGCGACAAAGTGGGCGTAAGCGAGCAGGGATTCGAGCAACATCGGGGAAGAAGCCGTGAGATGCGCGCCAGGCGCGGGAAGATGAATCAGACGGCGGCCATCATGCCCTGAGCGCCTGACCGCGTTGCCAATACCCCGGGTCGGCGTAGGCCTGCTTGAGGAAGTCGATCCACAGGCGCAGGCGCAAAGGCAGGTGCTTGCGTTGCGCAAACACGGCGTAGATGCCGTTGGGCGGTGCGGCGAATTCGTCGAGCACGCTGACCAGGCGGCCGGCCGCGATGTCGTGCTCGACCTCCCAGGTGCTGCGCCAAGCCAGACCCAGCCCCTGCAGGCACCATTCGTGCAGCACCTGGCCGTCGCTGCAATCCAGGCGCGCGCCGGGGCGCAGGTAGGTGGGCGTGCCCTCGACCACGAAGGCCCAGCCACGCGTCTGGCTGGCGTCGGAGCTCAGCGTGAGGCAGGCGTGGCGGGTGAGTTCGGACGGATGGCGGGGGGTGCTGGCGCGCTGCAGGTAAGCGGGGGTGGCCACGCACAGGCGACGGTTGTCGGCCAGGCGTACGCTCACCAGGCTGGAGTCGGGCAGGTCGCCCACACGCACGGCGCAGTCAAAGCCTTCGTTGACGAGGTCGACCACGCGGTCGGACAGATTGAGCGAGAGGCTGACGTCGGGGTGCTGGTCGAGGAAGCCGGGCACCAGGGGGGCGACGTGGCGGCGCCCGAAACCGGCCGGCGCGGTGACGCGCAGGTGGCCGCTGGCCTTGACGCCGCCGGCCGAGACGCTGGCCTCGGCGTTGTTGAAGTCGGCAATCAGGCGCTGACAGTCTTCGAGAAAGGCGCTACCCTCATGGGTCAGACTGATGCGACGCGTGGTGCGCAGCAGGAGCTTGACCCCCAGGCGCGCCTCCAGGGCGTCCATGCGACGCCCGATGATGGCGGGCGCCACGCCTTCGGCCTGGGCGGCAGCGGTGAGGCTGCCTTTGGTGGCCACGGCCACAAAGGTTTCGATCTGCTTCAAGCGGTCCATGTGTCGCACTCCAGCCCCCGGATTCATGCACTCAGGTCATGAATCCATCACATTTGGGGGCGGTAATAGTCAGTGGAGTATCGAATAAACTGACCTTCTTGCAAAGGGTGCGCCCCTGAACCTTGGGGCCCCCACTTGCTGTCCGATCATCTTTTTCCCATCTTGACGAGGTTTGCATGACCGCACGCACCACTGTCCACGGCCTTCAGGTCGCCACCGAGCTCTACCGTTTCATTGAAGACAAGGTGCTGCCTGGCACAGGCGTGGACAGCGCCAAGTTCTGGGCCGGCTTTGACGCCATCGTCAAGGACCTGGCGCCCAAGAACGCCGCCCTGCTGGCCGAGCGTGACCGCATCCAGGCCGAGATGGACGCCTGGCACACCGCCCACCCCGGCCCGATCACGGACATGGCCGCCTACCGCGCCCATCTGGAAAAGATCGGCTACGTGGTGCCGGTGCCCGGCGATGTGAAGATCACCACCGCCAATGTGGATGCGGAACTGGCCACCTTGGCCGGCCCGCAGCTGGTGGTGCCCATCCTGAACGCCCGCTACGCGCTGAACGCGGCCAACGCCCGTTGGGGCAGCCTGTATGACGCCCTGTATGGCACCGATGCCATCAGCGACGAAGGCGGCGCCGAAAAGGGCAAGGGCTACAACCCGGTGCGTGGCGCCAAGGTCATTGCCTTCGCCCGCAACCTGCTGGACCAGTCCGCGCCGCTGGCTGGCGCCTCGCACAAGGATGCCGCCGGCTACCGCGTGGAAGGCGGCAAGCTGGTCGTCGCCCTGAGCAATGGTTCGACCACCGGTCTGCAAGATCCCACCAAGTTCGTGGGCTACCAGGGTGACGCAGCCGCTCCGACCAGCGTGCTGCTGGTCAACAACGGCCTGCACCTGGACATCCAGATCAACCGCAGCACCCCGATCGGCCAGTCTGACGCCGCGGGCGTGTCGGACG
>JAGNPA010000014.1 GCA_017989885.1 Aquabacterium sp. | reverse complement strand
GCGCATCGTTGTCGAAGGGCACACCGACGACGTGCCCATCCGCAACGAGCGCTACCCTTCCAACTGGGAGCTCTCGGGCGGCCGTGCCGGCAGCGTGGTGCGTCAGCTCATCGACCTGGGCGTGGCGCCGCAGCGCATCCGCGCCACCGGCTTTGCCGACACCCGGCCGCTGCAGCCCAACGACAGCGAGGCCCACCGCGCCGCCAACCGGCGCGTGGAGCTGGTGCTGGAAACCGTGACCCCCGCCCCGAAATGACCCTGTCCGCCCCTTCCGCCACGTCGTCCTTCCAAGCCGCCATCATCGACCTCGACGGCACGATGGTCGACACCCTGGGCGACTTCGTCGTCGTCCTGCACCACACCCTGGCCGACCTGGGTTGCCACCCCATCGAGATCGCCCGGGTCGATCGCGCCTTCGTCGAACTCACCGTGGGCAAAGGCACCGAAGACCTGCTGCGCCGCACCCTGGCCCACGCCTGGGGCCTGCCCGATGACGACCCCGAGGCCGCAGCCGCCGTGCCGCAGGCCTGGCAGCACTACCAGGGCCACTACACCCGGCTCAACGGCCTGCATTCCGACGTCTACCCCGGCGTGCCCGAAGGCCTGGCGCAACTGAGCGCCCTCGGCCTGCCCCTGGCCTGCCTCACCAACAAGCCCACCGCGTTTGCCGAGCAACTGCTCGAACGCAAGGGCCTGCGCGCGCACTTCCAGCATGTGTTCGGGGGTGACGCGTTCGCACGCAAGAAGCCCGACCCGCTGCCCCTGCTCAAAACCTGCGAAGCCCTGGGCACGTCACCCGCGCACACCGTCATGGTGGGCGACTCCAGCAACGACGCGCAGGCCGCGAACGCGGCCGGCTGCCCCATCATCCTCGTCACCTATGGCTACAACCACGGCCACCCCATCGCCGAGGTGCCTGCGCTCGCGCATGTGGACCGGCTCGACGCCGTCCCCTGGTCCCGCTGGCGGGCTTGAAGCGAACAGGGCCTGAGGCCCAGAGGGCTCACTCCAGCGCGCTGAGCACCGGCTGCGCCTTGTGGTCGAGCAGGGCGTTCTTCAGGTCGGTTGTCGCGGGCTGATCTCCCAGCCACACCTTGAGGATGGCCGGAAAGAACTTCGGATCCCGGATCGCAGCGCCCACCGGCTCGTCGTTGACCAGGAAGACCGTGCCCCGTTCGGGCATGTAGGCGATCGTGAACACGTCCTGCGCATGGAGTCGCTTCATCCGCGAAAACTGCTCGCCCATCGCACGGATGGCCGGAATCAGCCCAAAGAACTCCGGGCGACTGCAGTTGTGTTCGATGCCACGGGTGATCAGCTTGCCCAGCTCGTCCACCCGCATGCTGCGCAACAGCACAAAACGCAGTTGCATCGGGCCGCTCTGGCCCAGCACCTCCGGGGTCTGGTGAGCCTTGGCGGGCAGGTACAAGCCCACGGTGTACAGCTTGACCAGGGCGCGGTAGGCCACGCCCGTGCCATTGAGGGCCAGCTCGCGGCCCTCCACGTCAACGGTGGGCGCATAGTGCACCCCGAACGCTTCGGCCGACTGGGCATGCACGGCGGGGGCGCTCAGCAGGGCCATCGTCACGCAGGCGCCGGCGCAGCCCCGCATCAGGGCGGCACCCAGGCGTTGACCAACATTGGCAGGCAGTGACATGGCGGTACAACAAAGTTAAAGACGTGACAATTGTTGATCTCAAGGCGTAACAGAGGAAAGGTGGTTTGCCCTTGCCGCAAGTCAGGGGGAGGCCGCTTGCACCCCCTCACTTCGGGGGCTCGCCCCGCTGCTACACTGATTCGATGTTCATCTCACGCAAACAGACCAAAGGTCCGCACGACCGGGGAGCCTGGCCCTGGCGTCGCTGCGCTGCGCCTGCCTGAACCCGCGCACCCCGCCGCCCAGACCGGGCCCTTCGGGTGCTGCTGACCGCTGTTTGCCTGTCCCCTGCCTCAAGCCGCCAAGCGCGGTGAGCCAGGGGCCTCACCGAGATCACCCCCATGCTGACCGAACACGACTTCAACGCCCTGGCGGCCCAAGGCCACAACCGCATCCCCCTGGTGGCCCAGGCCCTGGCCGACCTCGACACCCCCCTGTCGCTCTACCTCAAGCTCACCCAGGGCCAGCCCCTGAGCTTCCTGCTCGAATCCGTGGTGGGCGGTGAGCGCTTTGGGCGCTACTCCTTCGTGGGCCTGCCCGCCCGCACCCTCGTGCGCGCCACCGACCACCAGGTCGAAGTCGTCACGGACGGCCAGGTGGTCGAAACCTGCCAGGGCAACCCGCTGGACTTCATCGCCGCTTACCAGCAGCGCTTCAAGGTGGCGGTGCCCCAGGGCCTGCCGCGTTTCTGCGGCGGCCTGGCCGGCTACTTCGGCTACGACACCGTGCGCCTGATCGAGCCGCGTCTGGCCCAGCGCCCCAGCACCCCCAGCATCGGCACCCCGGACATCTTGCTGCTGCAGTGCGAAGAGCTGGCCGTCATCGACAATCTCGCCGACCGCCTCTTCCTCATCGTCTACGCCGACCCCAGCCAGCCCGGCGCCTACGCCCGCGCCCAGGCCCGCCTGAGCGAATTGCAAGCCCGCCTGCAAACCGTCGTGCCCGTGCCGCCGGTCGCGCCCACCGAGTCCTTCCCGGTCGAGCGCCACTTCGCCAAAGACGATTACGAAGCGGCGGTCCTCAAGTGCAAGGAATACATTGCCGCCGGTGACTGCATGCAGGTCGTCATCGGCCAGCGCCTGCAAAAGCGCTTCACCGCCTCACCGCTGACGCTCTACCGCGCGCTGCGCTCGCTCAACCCCAGTCCCTACATGTACTACTACGACATGGGGGACCACCACGTCGTCGGCTCCAGCCCTGAAATCCTGGTGCGCCAGGAAAAGAACAAGGACGGCAGCCAGACCGTCACCATCCGCCCGATCGCCGGCACCCGCCCGCGCGGCGCCACGCCCGAGCAGGATGTGAGCAACGAAGCCGAACTGCTGGCCGACCCCAAAGAGCGTGCCGAGCACGTCATGCTGATCGACCTGGCCCGCAATGACATCGGCCGCATCGCGAAAACCGGCACCGTCAAGGTCACCGAGGCCTTTGGCATCGAGCGCTACTCGCACGTCATGCACATCGTCAGCAACGTCGAAGGCACCCTCAAAGACGGCATGACCGGTCTGGACGTGCTACGCGCCAGCTTCCCGGCCGGCACCCTCAGCGGCGCCCCCAAGATCCGCGCCATGGAGATCATCGACGAACTCGAGCCCGTGCAGCGTGGCGTCTACGGCGGCGCTGTCGGCTACCTCAGCTTCGCCGGCGACATGGACGTGGCCATCGCCATCCGTACCGGCGTCATCAAGGACCAGACCTTGTACGTGGCAGCCGGCGCCGGGGTCGTGGCCGACTCCGTGCCCGAACTCGAATGGAAAGAAACCGAAGCCAAAGCGCGTGCCGTGATCCGCGCCGCCGAGATGGTTGAACAGGGTTTGTGAGCACAATGCCCTGATTCAGGGGCCTGTGTGGCCGTCTCGCCTCAGTGAAAGTCGGGGGAGGCGGCCCGCGCTGGCGTGTGGCAGGATGGGGATCTCATTCCCTTGGCTTGCCTGTCTGGCAGCGCACTGCATCGGTCGTGCTTCACGTCTTTTCCGTTTACATCGCTGTCACCGTGGCCACCGGCCTGGCTCTGCTGCTGGTGTGGCGTCACGACCGCAAACAATCGTTCACCGCGCTGCTGGGCCTGTCCCACCTGATCTGGACGGCTTACCCGCTTTCCTACCTGGTCGCCCGTCAGCCCGATGTCGCCTTGAAGGTGATCGGTTTGATGGGGCTGTCGGTGGTGCCCTCCCTGTGCCTGATCCTGATGGTCAAGGGCATCGGCCTGTTTTCCGGACGCCATGTTTCGCGTCGCCACCTGCAGGTCCTGTTCGTGGTGCTGCTGCTGGCCCACGGTGCCCTCATGGGGCACGACATGAGGTGGGCTCAAGCCGGCTCGGCCACCATCAACATCACCATCAGCCTCATCGTGGCCAGCTGGCTGCGCAAACAAGGCCCTGGCGAGCGCTTCACCGGCATCCTGCTGGTGTTGGCGGGCATCAATCAGTTCAACTTCGTTGTGCACCCGGGCGATGCCGGTGCCATGACCCAGGCCGCCGTGGCCACCGTGCTGCGGCTGATGCTGGCCATGTCCCTGATGTACGCGGCCCTGACCCGCTCGGCCGAAGCCGGTCGGCGGGTGCGTGACCGCTTCTTCCAGCTCACCGACCGGTCTCCGCAGGGCGTGGCCGTGGTGCGGGACCAGCATGTGGTCTACATCAACCCCGCCTTCCAGGGCATCTACGGCATGAACCGGGTCGAGCAGGCGCCACGGGTGTTCTCGCCCGAGTGGCTGAACCTCACCACGCCCCTGGCCGCACGCAAACCGATCCAGCAGTTGCTCTCGCAGGTGAACAATGGCTCTCTGCCGCTGGCCGAGTGGGAGGGCGAGCGCACCTCTCTCGACGGACGCCGCCTCTACCTGCGCTACAAAGCCTGGAATGTGGAATGGGATGGCGAGCCTGGCCTGCAGGTGGTGGTCTCCGACGACACCGCCCAGCACGAGGCGGCCCGCGCCCTCATGTGGCACGCCACCCACGACGAGCTCACCGGCCTGCACAACCGCAGCGCCCTGCTGCAGCGCCTGCGCGAGCTGTTCGACGACCCGCAGCAGCCCGCCTTTGCCCTCATCCTGCTCGATGTCGACCGCTTCAAGCTCTTCAACGACGCCCATGGCCCGGCCGTGGGCGACGAGGTCCTCAAGGCCCTGTCAGCGCAGCTACTGCAGACCCTGGGCGAGCGCGCCGACCTGATGCGCCTGGGCGAGGACGAGTTCGCCATCTTGCTGGTCGCCCCGGACACCCAGGTTGCGGCGCACCAGCTCACCGACGACATCCAGACCGTGCTGACCCAGCCGCTCACGCTCAGCGCGCACCGCTTCTTCCTCGACGTGTCCATGGGCGCCGCACTGCACCCCGGCCCCGCCACCAGCCCCTACGCCCTGCTGCAGGCCGCCAACGCCGCCATGCTCGAAGCCAAGCGTCTGCCCGGCACCTCGGTGCAATGGGCCACCGAAGTGCCGCGCAATGGCCTGGCCGCCTTCTTCGAGGCCGAGCAGGCGCTGCATGCCGGCTTCGAGAACGACGAGTTCATCCTGGTCTACCAGCCCAAGGTGGCCGCCGACGGCCACCGCCTCATCGGCTTCGAGGCCCTGGTGCGCTGGGACCGCCCGGGCATCGGCCGCATCAGCCCGCTCGACTTCATCCCGGCCGCCGAGCGCAACGGCCTCATCGTGCCCCTCGGTGCCCTCATCCTCACCCAGGCCTGCCGCCAGATGGCGCAATGGCGTGAGCACGGCCTGCCGCTGGTGCCCGTGGCCGTCAACGTCTCGCCCCTGCAACTGCTCGACGCCCAGTTCCCGTCCGCCGTCATGAACACCCTGGCGCAGTTCCAGCTGCCACCGCAGTGGTTGACCCTGGAGATCACCGAAACCGCCGCCGTCGCCCACATGGACCAGGCCCGCGAGCAGATCAGCCAGCTGCGCCAGCAAGGCGTGGAAGTGGCCCTCGACGACTTCGGTACCGGGTTCTCTTCGCTCAACATGCTGCGCAGCCTGCCGCTGCACACCGTCAAGATCGACCGCAGCCTCATCGACCCCATGCCCGAGTCACACGCGGTGGCCGTGGTCAAGGCCATCTGCGACCTGGCCGCCGTGCTCGACCTCGACGTCGTGGCCGAAGGCGTCGAAACCGCCGCCCACGCCGAGGCCGCCCGCGCTGCCGGCTGTCATGCCCTGCAGGGCTACCACTTCGCCCGTCCTCTTGACGTTCCGGACGCCACACAGTGGCTGCAGGCCCACGCCTGAGGCCTGCAGCCGCCTTGGCGCCCATGTAGAATGGTCTGCATGCAGCAACCCTCGGATCTCTTTCGCCTGAATGCCCGTTGGTGGCGGTGACGCCAGCCACACTGCATGACCCTGCGCGCGCGGCACCCCACCGCAGCTGACGCCTCCAAAGGGTCTCCGAGGGGGACACACTGAGGGATGGTGCAAGGCCATTCCATGAACCACATCCCGATACAGGATCGTGCCCATGCTGCTCATGATCGACAACTACGACAGTTTCACCTTCAACCTGGTGCAGTATTTCTGCGAACTGGGTGAAGAGGTCAAGGTCGTCCGCAACGACGAAGTCACCCTCGACGAGATCGCCGCCTTCCAGGCCGACCGTCTGGTGCTCTCTCCCGGCCCCTGCTCCCCCGACGAAGCCGGCATCTGCGTGCCCGCGCTCAAGCGCTTCGCCGGCCAGCTGCCCATCCTCGGCGTCTGCCTGGGCCACCAGAGCATCGGTGCGGCCATGGGTGGGCGCATCGTGCGCGCCAAGGAGCAGATGCACGGCAAGACCAGCGTCATCACCACCGACGAGCAAGGCGTCTACGCCGGCCTGCCCCAGCAGTTCACCGTGATCCGCTACCACTCCCTGGCCATCGAGCGCGCCTCGCTGCCCGACTGCCTGGCCATCACGGCCTGGACCGACGACGGCGAGATCATGGGCGTGCGTCACAAAGGCCCGCAGACCGACCCGAACTTCGCCCCGCTGGAAGGCGTGCAGTTCCACCCCGAGTCCATCCTGAGCGAGCACGGCCATGCCATGCTGGCCAACTTCCTGAAGATGTGAGGCGCGTGACATGAGCCAGTTGACCGACCCCCAAGCCCTGCAGCGCGTCATCGAGCACCGCGAAATCTTCCACGACGAGATGCTTGGCCTCATGCGCCGCATCATGACCGGCGAGATGTCGCCCGTCGTCATGGCCGCCCTCATCACCGGCCTGCGCGTCAAGAAGGAAACCGTCGGCGAGATCACCGCCGCCGCCCAGGTCATGCGCGAGTTCGCCACGCCGGTGAAGGTGGCGGACACGGCGAACCTCGTCGACCTGTGCGGCACCGGGGGCGACGGCGCCCACACCTTCAACATCTCCACCACCGCCATGTTCGTGGCCGCCGCCGCCGGTGCCCGCATCGCCAAGCATGGCGGGCGCAGCGTGTCCTCGTCCACCGGCAGCGCTGACGCGCTCGAAGCCCTGGGCGCGGCCATCATGCTCAACGCCGAGCAGGTCGCCCAATGCCTGGCCGACACCGGCGTCGGCTTCATGTTCGCCCCCAGCTTCCATGGCGCCATGAAGCACGCCGCCCCCGTCCGCAAGGAACTCGGCGTGCGCACCCTCTTCAACATCCTGGGCCCGCTCACCAACCCGGCCAGCGCCCCCAACCAGCTCATGGGCGTCTTCCACGCCGACCTGGTGGGCATCATGGCCCGCGTGCTGCAGCGCCTGGGCTCCGACCATGTGCTGGTCGTGCATGGCAGCGATGGCCTCGACGAGATGACCCTGAGCGGCGACACTCTGGTGGCCGAACTCAAGAACGGTCAGGTCAGCGAGTACACCGTGAACCCGTCCCAGTTCGGCCTGGCCGAGCACGACGGCACCTTGCTCAAAGCCAGCAACCGTGAGGTGTCCATCGCCATCATGCGCGCCGTGCTCGACAACCAGAGCGGCCCGGCCCGTGACATCGTGCTGCTCAACGCGGGGGCGGCCATTTACGCCGCCAACGTGGCGGACTCCCTGGCCGACGGCGTCGAGCGAGCCCGTGAGGCCCTGAGCAGCGGCCGCGCTGCCGAGCGCCTGCTCAAGTTTGTTCAGACGACGCAGGCTCTGGCGGCCTGAGCTGCGACAGGGCGTGGGGCTGCAGCACACAGCGGTTGCGCCCCTCGGCCTTGGCCTGATAGAGCAGGCGGTCCGCCAGTTGCAGCATCAGCGCCATGGCCGTGCGCGGCCCCGGCGTTGCACAGGCCACCCCGATGCTCACCGTCAAGGGGATCAGCTGGCCCCCGTGCGTCACCGTCAGGGCGGCGACCTCCTGGCGAATGCGCTCGGCAATGTGCATCGCGCCGGCTGCATGGGTCTGCGGCAGCACCACCAGAAACTCCTCGCCGCCATAGCGCATCGCATGGTCCCCCGGGCGGCGCATGATGCGCAAGATCACCTCGGCCACGGCCTTCAGGGCTTCATCCCCGGCGGCGTGGCCATGCTGGTCGTTCACCTGCTTGAAGTGATCGATGTCGATCATCAGCATGGCCAGCGGCTGCTTCCAGCGCACCGCCATGCCCCAGATCTCGGGCATCCGTTCGGCCAGGAACTGCCGGTTGTGCAAACTGGTCAGGGCATCGCGCTGCGACAGCTCCTGCAAGCGGCCATTGGCCGCCGTCAGCTCGCCCAGCGCCTTGTCCAGGTCCTGCGTGCGGGCCAGCACGCGGGCCTCCAGCTCGGCCGCGTGAGCCGCCTGCAACTGGACATGGCTTTCCTGCGCCAGCTTGAGGCGGTGGGCCAGCGCCAATGACAACAGCACGAACTCCAGCACCGAGCCGATCTGCAGGCCATAGGCCGTCAGCCAATTGGGCTTGACCAGATCGAACATGCTCAGTGACGCGGCAATCAGCCCGATCAGCAAGCCTCCGAACGCCGCCAGGAAGTAGCGCGCCTGGTGATGGCCGCGCCGCAGCATCACCGCCGTGATGCCCAGCAACACGACGGGCGCCACCACGGTCAGCACCGTGCCCATCTTCACCGCCGGCGCGTAGTGCCCCAGCCACATCACCGGCATGATCAACAGAAACAGCCCTTGCAGCGCCTGCATGACCCGATCGGCGCCGGGCGCATGGGTGCGCAGTCCCAGAAAATCCCGGGTGAACAGCGACAACAGCAGGCCGGCGGCGCTCATGCACACCGGCAAGGCCCAGTTGCCCCAGTCCGGATGCGTCGGCCACAGGTACTGAAACGCCATGCCATTGAGGGTCAACTGCGCCACGCCGAACACCGTCAGATAGCCGACGTAGTACAGGTGGCTGCGATCGCGCAGTGACAGGAACAGCATCAGGTTGTAGAGCAGCATGGCCAGCAGCGCACCGCCATACAGGCCCATCCACCCGAACTCCTGGCGGGCGAGCTCCAGCCGAGCCGTGGGGGTGGTCACCACCAGCGGCGCCTGCAGCGAGCCCTGGCTGCGCAGCCGCACATACACCGCCCCGGCTTCCCCCGTGCGCAAAGGCACGTCCACGTAAAAATGCGGATGCGGGATCGGACGCGTGTCAAAGCGGCGCTGGTCTCCGGTCGCATGGTGCTGCCGCACCCGGCCCTGGGCATCGACCACATACAGGTCGACCTCGTCGAGCAAGGGGTAGAGCACGCCGAACTGCCAGGCCGCCTGCGTCGGATGGCGATTGAGCAGGTCCACCTTGAGCCAGAAGGCCGAGCGGCTGTAGCCGAAGCTCGGCTGGTCCGACGTCAGAGGCTGCCAGGCCCCGGCGCGGGCAGCAGCCTGCACCTGCGCCAGGGTCCAGCTGCCGCCCGCATCTTCCAGCACCTGCACCTGGGCGCCGCGGGGTTGCGTGGCGCCCAGGGTGTCCAGCACCAGCGGCTCGGCCCGCGCTCCGCCACCGCACAGCAGCGCGCACAGCCACCACGCCATCAGCCAGCCGCGCCATCCGATCCGCCCCAAATTGCTCTCCTGCATCCGTGTGGACACATTGTCACCGTCTGTCACAGGCTTGCCAGCCCGGAAAAGCCCTTTTGCCTCGCGTGCTGTGCACCGCAGGCAAACACCGATAATGTCGACAACTCCTCGCAAAGTGCCCGCTCATGTCCGACATCCTTCAGAAAATCGTCGCCGTCAAACACCAGGAAATCGCCGCCGCCTTGCCGCTTCGGTCCCTCGCCACCGTGCGGGCCGAAGCCGAGGCCCGCAACCGCGACCTGGCCGATGTGCGTGATTTCGTCGGAGCGCTGCGCCGCAAGATCGACGCAGGCCAGGCCGGCGTCATCGCCGAGGTCAAGAAAGCCAGCCCCAGCAAGGGCGTGCTGCGCGAGCACTTCGTCCCCGCCGAGATCGCCGCCAGCTACGCGCGCCACGGCGCCGCCTGCCTGAGCGTGCTCACCGACGCCCCGTTCTTCCAGGGCAGCGCTGCCTACCTGCAGCAGGCCCGCGCCGCCTGCGACCTGCCCGTGCTGCGCAAGGACTTCATGGTCGACGCCTACCAGGTCTACGAGGCCCGCGCCATGGGGGCTGACTGCATCCTGCTGATCGCCGCCTGCCTGGACGACGCCCAGATGGCCGACCTCGAAGCCTGCGCCCAAGAGCTCGGCATGGCCGTGCTCGTCGAAGTCCACGACGGCGCCGAACTCGACCGTGCGCTCAAGCTGCGCACCCCGCTGGTTGGCATCAACAACCGCAACCTGCGCACCTTCGAGGTCACGCTCGACACCACGCTCGGCCTGCTGCCCCGCATCCCCGCCGATCGCCTGCTCGTCACCGAGTCCGGCATCCTCAGCGCGGCCGATGTGCAGCGCATGCGCGCCGCCCACGTCCACGCCTTCCTGATCGGCGAGGCCTTCATGCGCCAGCCAGATCCGGGCCAGGCCCTGGCCACGCTGTTCGCCTGAGCGCGCTCGTGCCCGCGTCCACCCCTGCGCCGGGGGGCTTGGCCCAGCCCCTGTCCGACCTCTTCGATGCCGTGCCGCCCGACTGGCGTGAGGTCACCGAGCCCTTTCGCACCCGTCCCGTCGGCCAGGCGCTGATCGCCCGCGTCGATGCCGCCTGCCGCCAAGGCACCACCGTCTACCCCGCCGACGTGTTCGCGGCCTTGCGCCACACCCGCCGCAGCCTGGTCAAGGTCGTCATCCTGGGCCAGGACCCGTACCACGGCCCGGGCCAGGCCCACGGCTTGGCCTTCTCGGTACCCCCTGGGCAAGCCATACCCCCCAGCCTGCGCAACATCCGCAAGGAGCTCGCGCGCGACCTCGGCCTGACCCCGCCGGGCCACGGCTGCCTGCAAGCCTGGGCCGAACGCGGCGTGCTCCTGCTCAACACGGTCCTCACGGTCGAAGCCGCGCAGGCCGCCAGCCATGCCGGTTGGGGCTGGGAGGCCCTCACCGATGCCCTGATCGCCGCCGTGGCCGCCGATGCCCACCCCTGCGTCTTCCTGCTCTGGGGGGCGCACGCCCAGCGCAAGCGGGCCTTGATCGAGCAGGCAATGTCGCACAGCGAGGCTCGGGCGACGCACCTCATCCTGCAGGCCAACCACCCCTCGCCCTTGTCCGCCACGCGGGGGCCGACCCCCTTCATCGGCTGCGGCCATTTTGGGCAGGCGCAGGCCTTCTGGCGCGCCCAGGGGCACACCCTCGACTGGGCTCTGGCCTGACCCGCATCAAGGGGACGCCGCCACGCCTGACCTCGTGGACAATGCGGCCTCCGTTGCCGTTTGCTTTCCTCAAGGTTGTTGTCCATGCGCCTGGCGCTGCTGTCCCCTCTGCCGCCTGATCCCTCTCGCCTGGCGCACCATGCCGCGCAGTTCCGCCGAGCCCTCAACCTCGGCGGCATCGACGTCCTGACACCGTTGGTCGGGCAGCGTCCGCTCGAGAGCCTGGAGGCTGCGCGCGCGTGGGTAGCCGAGCGCGACTGGCGCGGTGTCGATGTCGTGCATGCCGAACTGGCGCCCGGCCAGCGCACCGTGTACTGGGTCCTGCAGGCCTTGGCTCGCCTGCCCCATGGCCCTGCACTCACGGCCACCGTCCACGCGCCGCCCGGCCTGCTGGGTCAGCCCCTCCACGCCCCGTTTGCCGGCGTCTACCACGCTCGCTGGTTGCCGCGTCTGACGCGTCAGGCCAGTGCCTGGCTGGCGAAGCCCTTCACCCGCCACAGTGACCGCCGTCTCGCCCGTCGCCTCGCTGGTGTCCTGTGCACGAGCGACGCCAGCGCAACCCGCCTGGCCCGCCGCCTGGGCCTGCCGCGCGAGCGCATCACCGTCCTGCCCCAGGGGTTGCCCGAGCTGGCGTGCCCGCCCTTGCCCCCCGGCCCGCTCAAGCTCCTCTGCCTGAGCGGCCCCGGCCAGGCCTTGCGTCCGCTGCAAGACCTCGTGGCAGCCTTGGGCCAGCTGGTGGCGCAGGGCGGCGACGATCTGCCCCCGTGGCAACTCACCCTGGCCGGTGCCACCGCGGCCTCCTGCTTCGAGCCGCCCCGCCACGACCCGCTCACCCGCTTGCAGGCCGATCCCCGCCTGAAAGCACTGGGCGATCGCATCGCCTGGCAGCTCGATCCGGACCCTCAGGACCTGCCCGCCTTGATGGCCGCCCACCACCTCCTGGTGCTGCCCGAGCGGCCCCAGCCCTGGGGGCTGGGCGAGGCCGAGCCCGGCCCGACCGCGCCCCAGGGTGCCTGCGATCTGGCCTTGGCCGTCGGGCGCCCCTTGCTGGTGGCGCAGCAAAGCGGGCAGGCCGAGCAGGTCACCTCGGGCAACGGCGCCACCTACACGGTGGGTGACCACGCCACCTTGCTCGCGGTGCTGCAAGACCTGCTGACCGATCCGGACCGCCTCTCCGACTGGGCGACCCAGGCGCGCCGCCAGGCCACGAGCCGTCAATGGCCGCAGATGAGCGCCCGCTACGTCGGCTTTTTCCAACAGGCGGTGGCGCGATCGACACGCGCCGCCACAAAATAATCACCGCAGGGCTTGCGAGTCGCAAAAAAGCTCTGCTATAGTTGCGGTCTTCCCTGGAGGGGTGCCCGAGTGGCTAAAGGGGGCAGACTGTAAATCTGTTGGCTTACGCCTACGCTGGTTCGAATCCAGCCTCCTCCACCAGGGAAACCTAATTTGAGAATCACTCCCGAGCGGGAGTAGTTCAATGGTAGAACCTTAGCCTTCCAAGCTAATGACGCGGGTTCGATTCCCGTCTCCCGCTCCAAGGTCACGGTTCTGTCAATTTAGGCGTGGTAAAGTCGCGGTCTTCGTTGATGCGGAGGTCGCAGTGTCAAGTCGACACAGGTTTGGGTTTCATCCCAAGTCCAGACCTGTGTCGATGCCCATGTGGCTCAGTGGTAGAGCACCCCCTTGGTAAGGGGGAGGTCGGCAGTTCGATCCTGCCCATGGGCACCACACCTCCCATCTTCTTTCTTTCGACTCACTTCAGAATCGCTAGGGGCGAGAATCATGGCAAAAGGTAAGTTTGAGCGGACCAAGCCGCACGTCAACGTCGGCACCATCGGTCACGTTGACCACGGCAAGACCACGCTGACGGCTGCAATCACCACCGTTCTGTCCAAGAAGTTCGGCGGCGAAGCCAAGGGCTACGACATGATCGACGCTGCGCCTGAAGAAAAGGCCCGCGGCATCACGATCAACACCGCTCACGTCGAGTACGAAACGGCCA
>JAGNPA010000214.1 GCA_017989885.1 Aquabacterium sp. | reverse complement strand
AATACAGTGTGATCGCCACGCTGAACCTCAACGGCGACTACGTGTCTGATGCGCTGGCTGCTCAGGTTGGTGGCATCGGCATTGCCCCGGGCGCCAACCTGTCTGACTCGGTGGCCATGTTCGAAGCCACCCACGGCACCGCGCCCAAGTACGCTGGCAAGGACTACGTGAACCCCGGTTCCGAAATCCTGTCGGCCGAGATGATGCTTCGCCACATGGGCTGGCTGGAAGCGGCTGACCTGATCATCTCCTCCATGGAGAAGTCCATCCTCAGCAAGCGCGTGACCTATGACTTCGCCCGCCTGCTGGACGGCGCCACCCAGGTGTCGTGCTCCGGCTTCGGTGAGGTCATGATCGAGCACATGTGATCGATTGGGGCTGCAGTCACACGTGGCCCCTCTGACCGACACAAGCCCCTGATGCGCAAGCGCGTGTCAGGGGCTTTTTGCATGAACGTTGGCAGCGGGAGCGGTCAGCTCCAGAGGTCCAGAGGCGGGTCGGTCGCCAGGGCGCGCAGCAGGTCCGAGCGGGACACGAAGCCAATCACCTGGCCTGCGTTCTCGGTCACGGGCAGGCCTGGCAGGCCCGTCTCCAGCAACAGCGAAGCCACCCGGCGCAGATCGGTGTCGACATGGGCGCTGGGAACTGGGGACCACATGACCTGGCCGACGGGCTGGCTCAGCATGGTCTGCCATGTGGTGGCGTCGTCCACGGTGGGGGCCAGCCAATGCGGTGGCAGCAACTCGGCGCGTGTGACCAGTCCCACCAGAGCGCCTTGCGCATCGACGACCGGGGCCTGCCCGATGCCGTTGTCTTTCAAGATCTGCCAGGCCTCGCGAACACTGGCCTCGGCGCGGACCACATGCGCGGGGCGCTGCATGACATCACCGACGAGGGTCAAGGGCTTGCGGGTCGGTGGCGCATAGGCCTGCAGGGCCTGCTGTGCGCCAGGGGGTGTGCCCGCGCTGCCGTAGCCCGGGCTGTCCTCGTCCAGGCCGGTGGCCACAGCGGTGGCTGCGCGCACCTTGGCCGCCGGCGTCAGAGACTGTGTCTTGCGAAGTTGCTCCAAGGTGCCGGAAAACACCTGACCAATGGGGCTGTAGACATAAAACATCTGCGTGCCTCAGGACCTTGTCATGCCGGAATGTTGAAAAGGGTACCGCAATTCGACCTCGAACATGAAAAAAGCCCGCTCGAGGCGGGCCTGGCAGCAGCGGTGGATGACAGACACCGGTGCGGTCAATGTGGCAGGCTGTATACCGAACTGGGGTGGTCCCGGAAGTGGAGGTCGTCCAGGCCGCCCGGCGTCGTGTCGGACACCGCGCCGTCCACCTGCTGGATGTTGTGGGCGAGCATGCCCTTGGGCCCCGCCACCAGTTCGTACTGCACGCGCGAACCCTGTTTCAGCGTGCGAAAGCCATCCATCTGGATGGCAGAGAAGTGCGCGAAGACATCGCCCCCGCCCTGATCAGGTTCGATGAAGCCAAATCCCTTGGCGTCGTTGAACCATTTGACAATGCCTGTGGCCATACTTACCCCCTTTTGTTAATTTGTTCACATTTTTAGAGTCAGGGCGCAAGACTGTCAAGCCTCGAAATGTGACGGAGGGCTACGTGGTTTCCCTTGGGTGTTCGGACAGGGAGTCGACCTTGAATCTGCCAGGGTGAACCCAAGATGACCAAGCAGGATTCCAGCGCTCCCGTAGAATCAATTCATGATCATTTCTTCACACCAGCGCGCCTCTGCGCAGCCTCCCGCACCGGGCGGAGAGGGGGAGGGCGCGGCCGTTGTCGAGAAGCAGGCGCAGAAGGTCGAGCCCCCAAAGCTCTACCAGGTCGTGATGCTCAATGACGATTTCACGCCAATGGAGTTCGTTGTTTACGTATTGCAGGCCCATTTTCGCCACGACATCGAATCGGCCACTCAAATCATGCTAAAAATCCATCACGAGGGTCGTGGTGTGTGCGGTGTCTTCACCAAGGACATCGCGGCCACAAAGGTCGAACTCGTTCTTGCCGCCGCCCGCGAAGCCGGGCATCCCTTGCAGTGCATTATGGAGACCGCATGATTGCGCAAGAGTTGGAAGTCAGTCTGCACTTGGCCTTCGTTGAGGCCCGTCAGCATCGCCATGAGTTCATCACGGTCGAGCACCTGCTCCTGGCCTTGATCGACAACCCTTCAGCTTCCGAGGTGTTGAAAGCTTGTGCCGCGAACTCAGATGAACTGCGTAAAAGCCTGGACCAGTTCGTCCGCGACAACACGCCCACCGTCGGTGGCACCGACGAGGTGGACACGCAGCCCACGCTGGGTTTCCAGCGGGTGATTCAGCGCGCCATCATGCACGTGCAGTCGTCTGGCAACGGCAAGAAGGAGGTCATGGGCGCGAATGTGCTGGTGGCCATCTTCGGCGAGAAGGACTCGCATGCCGTGTACTACCTGCACCAGCAGGGCGTGACCCGTCTCGACGTGGTCAACTTCATTGCGCACGGCATCCGCAAGACCGACCCGCCCGAATCATCTCGGTCGGCACCGGAGTCCGGTTCGGGTTCTGGTGAGGCGGAGCGCGAAGAAGCCGAAAGCAAGGCTTCTCCGCTGGAGCAGTACACCCAGAACCTGAACCAACTGGCCCGCGACGGCAAAATCGACCCCCTCATCGGGCGAGACGCCGAGGTCGAGCGTGTCATCCAGGTGCTGTGCCGTCGCCGCAAGAACAACCCGCTGCTGGTGGGTGAGGCCGGTGTGGGCAAGACGGCGATCGCCGAGGGTCTGGCCTGGCGCATCACCCAGAAGGACGTGCCCGACGTGCTCGCCGACGCCGAGGTGTTTGCGCTCGACATGGGTGCCTTGCTCGCCGGGACCAAGTACCGGGGCGATTTCGAGCAGCGCCTGAAGGCCGTGATCAAGCAGCTGAAAGAGCAGGCTGGTGCCGTTCTCTTCATCGACGAGATCCACACCCTGATCGGTGCCGGTGCGGCCTCGGGCGGCACGCTCGATGCCAGCAACCTGCTCAAGCCCGCCTTGAGCTCGGGGCAGCTCAAGTGCATTGGTGCGACCACTTTCACCGAATACCGCGGCATCTTCGAGAAGGATGCGGCCTTGTCGCGTCGCTTCCAGAAGGTGGAAGTCGCCGAGCCGACCGTCGAGCAGACCATTGAGATTCTCAAGGGGTTGAAGTCGCGCTTCGAAGAGCATCACAGCGTCAAGTACTCCCTGAACGCCCTTCAGGCCGCTGCAGAGCTGTCGGCCAAGTTCATCAACGACCGTCATTTGCCCGACAAGGCCATTGACGTGATCGACGAGGCCGGCGCCGCCCAGCGCATCCTGCCCAAGAGCAAACAGAAGAAAACCATCACGCGCACCGAGGTGGAAGACATCGTGGCCAAGATTGCCCGGGTGCCTTCAACCAGTGTGTCGAGTGACGACCGCTCCAAGCTCAAAACGCTGGACCGCGATCTCAAGAGCGTGGTGTTCGGTCAGGACGTGGCCATTGATGCGCTGGCTTCGGCGATCAAGATGGCGCGCTCTGGTCTGGGCAAACCCGACAAGCCGATCGGCTCCTTCCTGTTCAGCGGGCCCACCGGGGTCGGCAAGACCGAGGTCGCCAAGCAACTGGCCTACATCCTGGGCATCGAGTTGATCCGCTTCGACATGTCGGAGTACATGGAACGCCATGCGGTCAGCCGCCTGATCGGTGCGCCTCCGGGTTATGTCGGCTTCGACCAGGGTGGTCTGCTGACCGAGGCGGTGTCCAAGAAGCCTCATGCGGTGCTCTTGCTTGATGAAATCGAGAAGGCGCACCCGGATGTGTTCAACATCCTGCTGCAGGTGATGGACCATGGCACGCTCACCGACAACAACGGTCGCAAGGCAGACTTCCGCAATGTTCTGATCATCATGACGACCAACGCCGGCGCCGAAACCCTGCAGAAGTCGACCATCGGCTTCACCACGCAGCGCGAGTCGGGTGACGAAATGGCCGACATCAAGCGGGTCTTCACGCCGGAGTTCCGCAACCGTCTGGACGCGATCGTGGGCTTCAAGCCGCTGGATGAGGACATCATCCTGCGCGTGGTCGACAAGTTCCTGCTGCAACTCGAGAGCCAGTTGGTCGAGAAGAAGGTCGAGGTCACCTTCACCGATGCCTTGCGCCGTCACCTGGCCAAGCGCGGCTTTGATCCGCTCATGGGTGCCCGCCCGATGCAGCGCCTGATCCAGGACACGATCCGTCGTGCGCTGGCCGACGAGCTGCTGTTCGGCAAGCTGGTCGATGGCGGTCGCCTCACGGTGGACGTGGTCGAAAAGGCCGATGCCGAGCCCGAAATCAAGCTGGACATCCAGTCGTCCGGCAAGAAGAGCGACAAGGCCAAGCCCGAGCCAGCCACAGCGGCCTGATCCGCGCGAGCGGCGCGCGTGACCGACACCGGTCGCGCGTCACCATGACAAAGGGCCAGCAATGCTGGCCCTTTGTGCGTCTGC
>JAGNPA010000213.1 GCA_017989885.1 Aquabacterium sp. | reverse complement strand
GGCCAAACCACTCAAGGCCGAACTCAAGAAGCTGGACGAGCGCCTGGCCAAGGCCCACACCGAGCAAGCTGCCTTGACCGAGTCACTGGCCAATCCGGGCCTGTCGGCGGCAGAACGCGCCGAACAGGGCAAGCGTCTCAAGTCCCTGACTGACGAGGTCGAGGCGCTGGAATCACGCTGGCTCGAACTCACCGAGGAAATCGAGCAACTGAGCGCCTGAGGCGACGGCCTCAGGCCTCCCCCACCCGTCAGTGACCCGGGTGGCGTTCGGCCACTTCCTGGCAGTCGATGCAGTGGCTGGCCTCCGGCACAACGTTCAAGCGAGCCTGGCCGATGGGTGCGCCGCAGTCGGTGCACAGTCCGTACTCGCCCGCCGAAATCCGGTCCAGCGCAGCCAGAATGGCCCCCATTTCCTGGCGCTCGTGCTGAATCTGCGTGATCACCTCCAGGTTGGCCTCCACGCTCAAAGCGCCTTCGGCCCCATCGACCACGGCGTGCTCGGTCGCCACCTCGTCGCTGGCCAGTTGCTGGCGCAGGTCGTGGTCTTCCCGGGACAGATCCTTGAGGGTTGCCTGCAGACGGGTCTGAAGCGTGCGCACCTGCGCTTCATTCAAACCCGACTCTGGCGCGACCACCAGCTTGGTGTCACTCTGGGATGCCGACATGTGTGTCTCCTTGTCATGTGATCAGTGGGGCGTATTGATTTCAGCATAAGCGAAAGCGAGTCAGATCAAAATTGCGGCACATCAAGGCTGACCCGTTACCCCAGCCGTGTTCGCAACTTCACATGTCGCAATGCCCCCGGATGTGTGGACGAGTTCACGTCCTTGTCATGTCGCAAGGTTAAATACCCAGGTTTATCCGTAGGCCAGCGGCTTGACGTGTCCGTCAGGCCGCATTACATTCGTCCCCATGTTTTCTCAGGACCGACACCCAGGTCGCATCCAATGCAGTTGAGCGATCATGCTTGCCGGAATCACGTACGCGTCGCCTCGCTGGGCGCCGTGCGCACCCTGCTGGTCATCGGCGCCTTGAGCGTCGGCTTGGGTGCGCCAGCGCTTGCGCAGAATGTGCTCGCGCCGGCTCCAGCCGCTTCGGCCAGTGCCGATGCCGAAGACCCCGTCAGCCGCTTCCTGTCCGAGAAAGGCCTGATGCCATCGACCAAGCCTGTGGTCGAGATGGCGCAGCAGGTCCGCTCCAAGGCGTCAGACATGGCGTCCAGCCTGGTGACCTCGGCCATGGACTTCCTGGGCGTGCCCTACAAGCTCGGCGGCACCAGCCGCGAAACCGGGTTTGACTGCAGCGGGTTCACCCGCCACGTGTTTGAAAACAGCGTCGGTCTGGTCTTGCCGCGCCGCTCTGCCGAGCAGGCCAACTCCCCCGACCTCATCCCTGTCAAGCAAAGCGAGCTCAAGCCGGGCGACCTGGTGTTCTTCAACACCCTGCGTCGCACCTTCTCGCATGTGGGCATCTACATCGGCGACAACAAGTTCATCCATTCGCCACGCACCGGTGCCTCGGTTCGCGTCGAGGACATCCGCGTCGGCTACTGGCAGCAGCGTTTCGACGGGGCGCGTCGTGCGCCGCTCGTCAACGCCGGAACGGTGCAGGCCTCCGCCACAGGCGAGCGCTGATCCTGTCGTATCCTGAGCTCCGTGTATGAGCTCCCCATGACTTTCCCATGACCGCTTCCTCCCGGCAACAGGTCACCGGCTGCCTGCTCGCTGGCGGTGAGGGGCGACGCATGGGCGGTCGCGACAAGGGCCTGGTGCCCTACCAGGGCCGCCCGCTGGCCGCCTGGGTGCTCGATCGCCTGGTGGCACAGACGGGCACACAGTTCGCCGTCGCCAACCGCAACCTGCCTGACTACGCCAACTTGCTGCAACAGGCCCATGCCACCCCGCCTTCCGGTGTGCCCGCCGTCTTGCCCGACGCGCCAGACCTGCCTGTCGCCAGCGGTCCTTTGGCCGGCATCGTCACCGCCCTGAGGCACACGGCCACGCCCTGGCTCATGGTGACCCCTTGCGACACCCCCCATCTGCCCGACGACCTCGTTGAGCGCCTCCTGGCCGAGGCCGAGCGCTGCGGTGCCGAGGCCGTGGTCCCTTCCACGATCGACCCGGACGGCCATCAACGGCGCCATTGGGTCTGCGTGCTGCTGCGCCAGCGTGTTTCCGCGAGGCTGGCCGCGATGTTTGCGCAAGATGAACGTAAACTAAGGGTTTGTATCCAGGCGCTGAACTGGACGAGCGTATCCTTCGCGGATGCGAATGGATTTGACAACATCAACAGCCTGGAGACACTGAATGGTCGAAACTGACACATCCGTGCGCATTGCGCGGATCGCGGCGGCTGACTTGAGTGCCTACAAGAACCTGCGTGATGAAGCGCTGCGCCTCTACCCGGATGCGTTTGATGCCGACCTCGACAGTGAACGTGCCCGCCCGCCCGAAAGCTATCTGGGCCGACTGGGTCTGAGTGAAACGCTCGGCGGCAGCTTTCTCATGGGTGCCTGGGTCGGCTCCGAACTGGTCGGCATGATCGGTCTGGAACGCCAGTCGCAGCAGAAACTGCGACACAGCGCCGAGCTCAACAGCATGATGGTCCATCCCCGGCATACCGGGAAAGGCATCGGCATTCGCCTGGTGGAAGCGGCCATCGCGCAGGCCCGCCAGGCCATCGGTCTCGAGCAGATTGTTTTGAGGGTCTCGGCATCCAGCGAGTCGGCCATCCGCCTGTACGAGCGCGCCGGCTTTCAGGGCTGCGGGGTGGTGCCGCACGCGATCAAACTGGTGGACGGCCCCGGTCAGGTGCGTTATTTCGACAAGCTGACCATGGTCCTCATTCTCTGAGGCCCTGGGTGGGCCCCCTGCGGGTTCAGCGCACCTCGGCCGCGCCGCGGTTGGCCAGGCCATCGGCCCGCTCGTTGCCCGGGTCCCCGGCATGGCCGCGCACCCAGCGCCAGTCCACATCGTGCTGGGCGGCCATGGCCTCCAGCGTGCGCCACAGATCGTCGTTCTTGACGGGCTTGTTGTCGGCGGTCTTCCAGCCGCGTCGCTTCCAGCCCCCGATCCACTCGGTGATGCCCTTGCGCACGTATTCGCTGTCGGTGTAGATCACCACCTTGCAGCGGCGCTTGAGCACCTTCAGCGCCTCGATCACCGCGGTCAACTCCATGCGGTTGTTCGTGGTCAGGGCTTCGCCGCCCCACATCTCGCGCTCGTGAGGGCCGCTGACCATCCACACCCCCCAGCCACCGCGGCCGGGGTTGCCTTTGCACGCACCGTCGGTGTACATCACCACGGTTGGCATCGCCGAATCACTCATCCATTCACATCCTGTTGAACGTGGCCGTCACGTTGGTGACGTTGTGCCACAACCGCCGGGGCAGCGGCAGGGGCCGCCCGGTTCATTTTCAGCTTGCCCACCAGGCGCATCCCTCGCGCCCGCTTCACGGCCACCACAAAGTAGACCGCACCCAGCACCGGCCACCAGCGGTCGCCGGCATGCTCCATCCAGCGCAGGCGCTCCCAGCTACGGGCATGGTGGTTCATCGGGCGGTAGCACCCGAAGCCACCGGCCTCCACCTCCAGACCGAGCAGTCGCAGCCAGTCACGCAGCCGCCAGTAGGCGATGAACTCACCTTTTGGCAAGACCAGCGCCGAATCCATCCCCCACAGCCCCAGGCGCTGTGACGCGCCCCACAGGCTGGCCGGATTGAACCCGGCAATCACCACCCGGCCATCGGGCACCAGCACGCGCTCCACCTCGCGCAAGGTGGCGTGCGGGTCGTGGGCCATTTCCAGCGCGTGGGGCAACACCACCAGGTCCAGGCTGTTGCTCGCCACCGGCAGGGCCTCGAACTCACAGCGCAGGCCCAGCGGGGCGCCGTGCATCAGGCCTTCCGGCAACACCAGCGGCTCGTGGATCAGTGGCGCCCGGTCGGCGGGCGGCTGCCACGCGGCGTAACGGCTGTCGAGTGCCAGCCACTTGTGCGGCATGCGATTGCAACGCAGACCGTCCAGTTCAGGCAGTCCCAATTGCAGGGCGTGAAAGCCAAATACATCGGCCACCAGGCGGTCCACTTGCGCCTGTTCCCAGTCAAGTAAAGCCTGGCCAGAAGGCAGTGCCAGCCAGGGATGCAACTCTATAATGGGTCCGACTTTGCTCATGAATCTACTCGCCCTACCCGCCTTTGCTGACAACTACATCTGGATGATCCACAACGGCACTGAAGCCCTGGTGGTCGATCCGGGGGATGCTGCGCCGGTGAGCGACGCACTCAAGCGATACGGGCTCAAGCTGACCGCCATTCTAGTGACCCATCACCATGGCGATCACGTCGGCGGCCTCTCGGCCTTGCAAAGAAACGATCTGCCAGTCTATGGCCCCGGTGCGGAGCACATTGCCGGCGTCACCCATGCGGTGGCCGACGGGGACACTGTGAGCTGGAACGGCCTGCGTTTCGGTGTCCATGAC
>JAGNPA010000212.1 GCA_017989885.1 Aquabacterium sp. | reverse complement strand
GTTCGACACTGCGTTCGGTCGTGTTTTCGGCAGCCGCTGGCGATGACCTGAAGTTCTTCTTCAACTACGTGACGTCTGACGGTGCGGGCTACGCCGACTACGCCTGGGCTCGTCTGCTGGACAGCACGCAAGCCGAAGTGGCCCTGCTCTTCACGGCACGCACCGCACCCAGCGGCAGCATCGTGCCAGGCTTCAGCATGCCTGCGCCGACAGCCACCCTGACCCCGAGCTCGGTGCCCATCATCGGCGGCGCGCCTGCTTGGTCCGCGCTGGGCTCTGATTCGGGACGTTGCTACTCCGGTGGCTGCGGCTACACGGGTTGGGTTCAGTCCAATTATCAGATTGCCGCAGCGGGTAACTACATCCTGGAGTTTGGTGTGACCAATTGGCAGGACACGGCTTATGACTCGGGTCTGGCCTTCGATGGCATCACCATTGGCGGTGTGGTCATTGGCGATCCGGGCAACAATGTGCCGGAGCCTGCCATGTTGGCCTTGCTGGGCCTGGGCTTTGCTGGCGCCGCTGTCGCCGGACGCCGTCGCAAAGCTGCCTGAGCCGTTGCGACTGTTGGATGAAAAAACCGGGCTTGGCCCGGTTTTTTTCATGGTGCGCCCAGCATGGGCGCACACCTGCGGGTGCAAGTCCCGCCGTAAGTTGATCACGACGAACGAAGCGAAGCGCAACTGCATGAGGGCGACCGAGTGTGGGAAGGAAGCGTGGAGCGTAAATCGCGAGCCGATGAACAAGAACCGCATAGAAGGCGTTGCCGAGCAGGGCGAGCGGGCCATGAACCGCGAAGCTCTTGTGATCAAGGCGAGGTGGCGTAGATGCGGCGGTTGTGCGATGAAGGTGTGCGTTCTTACCTGGGGAGATCTCGCCTTGTGCCTCAAAGGGCGACGGCGCTGCCGGAGCGAGAAGTCAGCAGAGGTCGTAGTAGCTGGCGCCGGGACCGCTGAGGTCGCAAGGCAAGGGCGAAGGACCGAACGAGAGTGAGTGCTTGAGGACACGAGGGATGTCAAAGGCCATGCGTCAGATGTCGGCGAGAGCCGAGCGGGCGGGCGTAGCGCGCGGTGAAGCCGTGCGCGATCCAGTCAGCGACGAAGCCTGCGGCCCGCCCCGTGAACACCAAGGCACAGGGTCAGCAAAGACGAAGGCTGGCCCTGGCGGCTTGCTGGAAGCGGCGCTGACGAGAGAGAACCTGCAGGCAGCGTGGAAGCGGGTCAAAGCCAACAAGGGCGCAGCGGGCGTGGACGGGCTCGATATCGAGCAAACGGCGCGCATGCTGCAAACGAGCTGGCCGCAAATCCGCCAAGAGCTGCTGGCAGGCAGGTACCGGCCCGAGCCGGTGCGAAGGGTGATGATTCCCAAACCGGACGGTGGCCAGCGTGAGCTGGGCATCCCGACGGTGCTGGATCGACTGATTCAGCAAGCACTGCTGCAAGTGCTGCAACCGCTGATCGATCCTACCTTCAGCGACCACAGCCACGGGTTCAGGCCAGGCAGACGTGCGACTGACGCGGTCAAGGCCGCGCGTGCGTATGTGCAATCGGGCAAACGTGTGGTGGTGGATGTGGACCTGGCCAAGTTCTTTGACCGGGTGAACCACGACATTCTGATCGACAGGCTCAAGAGCCGCATAGGTGATGCTGCACTACTGCGGCTCATCCGCGCGTACCTGAACGTCGGCATCATGGATGGCGGGGTGGTGATCGAGCGCCATCAGGGCACGCCGCAAGGCGGGCCGCTGAGTCCGCTGCTGGCTAATGTGTTGCTCGACGAAGTGGACAAGGCGCTGGAGGCGCGGGGCTACAGCTTCGCGCGTTACGCCGACGACTGCAACGTCTATGTGGGCAGCAAGAAGGCAGGTGAGCGGGTGATGGCGTGGCTCAGGAAGCTGTACGGCGAACTCAAGCTTGAGATCAACGAAGCCAAGAGCGCGGTGTGCAGCGCTTTGGGGCGCAAATTCCTGGGCTACGCGCTGTGGGAGGCCAAGGGCCGAGAAGTGAAATGCAAGGTGGCTGAGAAGGCGCTGGGCAACTTCAAGGCCCGGATCAGGCAGCTCACACGCCGTTCAGGCGGATGCAGTATGGCGCAGGTGATGGACAGGCTCAGGCCCTACCTGCTGGGCTGGAGGGCGTACTTCGGGTTGGCGCAAACGCCAAGCGTCTGGCGCGAGCTTGACGAATGGCTGCGCCACCGGTTGCGTGCGATCCAGCTCAAGCACTGGAAAAGGCCGAGCACGATCTACCGGGAGCTCAAAGCCTGCGGAGCAGCGGAAAGTGTGGCTAGACGGGTGGCGGTCAACAGCCGCCGCTGGTGGCGCAACAGCAACCGCCTGCTCAAGACGGTGCTGACCATCGCGTACTTCGACCGACTGGGCGTACCCAGACTCTCCTGACCTCAAACTCTCGAACCGCCCGGTGCGGACCCGCATGCCGGGTGGTGTGGCAGGGGTGCCTTCAAGAATGGAGGCCCCCTATGCCGATGAAGCACGGCTTTGGCTGGGTGGTGCACCAAGCGGTTTGCTGACGGTTGGGCGATGAGCCTGATGTCGGCCCGTCAGGTCTAAAGCCAACCCTCTTGCTCTGCCTTGCGGCCACTGTCGCGCATGGCCTGGGCCAAGACCTGTACGTCAGCAGGCGTGTCGAGGGCAGTGAGCAGGGTGTCGAGCAAGAGGTGGTCGTGGGACCCGAGGGGCCAATGACGCGCCGCCTGCAACTGGGGAATGCTCATGTCCTGCATCTGCCACGGTAGTTGTCGGCGCGACCAGGGCTGGCAGGCTGCCATCACGATGGCGAGGCCGGAGGGGTCGAGGTCGGCGCTGATGAGGGCCGGGCCTGGCGCCTGATCGAGCAGGTGGCCCATGGCGTTCAGCCATGCATGGGTGGGCCGGCCGGGCATCCAGATGAGCACCTTGTCGTGGTGAAGGCGCGCTTGCCGCTCGAAACTGGTACGGTTCTCAATGAGCCAATAGGTGGGTTGCCGGTCGCATTGGATTGCTGAAGTGGACAGCAGTTGGTGAATGGGGATCGCCTGGTGATCCAGCAGGCCGAGGTCGAGGGCGCGATGACCCCATTGAAGATGCAGCGGGCCGGCGAGCCAGAGCATCGGGGTGAAGGTCTGGATCTGCAGATCGGCCAGGCCCAGGTGTTGGTCCAGCCAGTCCCATTCAGTGTCGGTGATGGACTTGGTGTCGTTGCGTGCCCACAGCGCAAAGTCACGTCGATGGCCGGTTCTGCCTTCGTCGAACCAGGCACATGCGGATCGCAGCAGGGCGCCGCGTTCTTGCTTGCGCCGATAGGGCGTGCGACCGGTGCTCAGGTCGGCCAGCGCCTCCAGCAACCCCACACGAAGCGGGTGATGCTCAGGCAAGGCCAGTAGCCAGGCGTCCATGGCGCCTTGCCAGTCGGCTTGATCATTGGCCAGGGCTTGTGCCGTGGGCAGGCCGAGTTGCTGTTGCAAGGCCGGCAGATCCCGCCATTGCAGGGATTGCCAGAGCCAGACGCCTCTTTGCAGGGTTTCGCGCAGGCTCACCCAGCCAGTACGCAGCAGGAGGTCGACCAGTGCGTCAGCTTCTTCGAGGGCAATGTCGGCTTGGGCCTTGTAGAGCGCGTCGCGCGTGCGGGTGAGCTGGTGTGGGCGTGCCCAGGCGAGCAACCAGATGCGCTGCCGGGGCCGGAGCTCGGGCAGGTGGCTGGGTGCGTCGCGGCGGGCGCGGTGGCGGGTGGTGCGCCCTTTGGCGATGACCTCGAAAGCCTCCGCACTGCCGCTCATGGGGTGAACTCGGTGGGTACGCGGCGTTGCAATACGCCAATCGGCGGAGCCCAGCGGGCACCCTTGGGCTTCTTGGCGGTGACCAGGGTGACGTCGGCGGGTTCGAACACCTCGACGTTGTGCGTGATGGGCGTGGTGAGCACGTACTGCGCGCGGGTGGAGCGCAGAAAGTGGCCGACCAGCTGGATGTTGCGAACGTCGAGGTGGGCAAACGGTTCGTCGATGAAGACGAAGCCGCCGGTGCTTTCGTCGTCTTTCATCAGGCCCACGAGCAGGATGAGGGACTTGATCACCTGCTGGCCGCCCGATGCTTCGCCGTCGTTGAGGCCGATGCTGCCTTTGCCGTCGAAGTTGAAGGCGACGCGCAGCTCGGCCTGGCGCAGCACCGTGTCGTCGCCTTCGAGGTGCGGCAGCTCGGCGTTGACTTCGACGCCAGCGAGGTGGCCGAGCTCGATGATGTTCTTGCGGTAGCGTTTGACGGTGGCGCGCAGCACGTCGGTGTAGCGGTCGCGTGCGTTGGCCACGGCGATGCTGGCGGCTTCGTTGCTGGCCTTGCGCTGGTTGAGCTCGTCTTCCTGGCGCATGACGTTGGCGTTCATCAGCGTCAGTTGCTCGACCACGGTGCCATCGGTTTCCCACGACCCTTCGTTGAGCTCGCGCTCGACAGCTTCGGCGCGGAAGGTGGCCTGGGTGGCGTTACGGTAAT
>JAGNPA010000211.1 GCA_017989885.1 Aquabacterium sp. | reverse complement strand
CCGTCTGGCCGTCCCGCACCCCCGCGGGGATGCGCACCTCGTAGTGATAGGCACGTGCAGCGGACAGCTCGCCAGAGCCGCCACACGACGCACAGGCCTGCCGCTCGTGGCCATCGCCGCCGCAGGGCGCGCACGTGACCCACGACCCTGAGCGCGTCCCCGGCACCCGCCCTTCGCCGTCGCATGCCTGGCAGAGCGTGCGTGGTGACACCCAGCGCCCCACGCCCTCGCAGTCGGGGCACAGGTCCGTGATCAGGCCCTGCACCCGGTGCGTGCAGCCCATGGCAGCAGCCTCCAGGGTGATCTCCGCCTCATGCGCCAGCGGGCGCGGCGCGGCTTCGCCATCGGGCTCCCAGCGCGGTTTGCCCCAGTCTCGCTCCCACCACTTGCGCTTGGCCTTCGCCTTCGCATGCTCATTCGGGGGCGGTGATGCCTGCTGAGGCGGCGGATCGGGCTCGACCGGCGCCTCAGCCTCGGCATCGTCCGCCATGACCTCCACCCGCTCGCACAGCAGCCGATACGCCTCGTTGATCCGCTGCATGCGCCGCACCGCTTGCGGGTCGGCATTGCGATCGGGATGCCACTGCGCGGCCAGACGCCGGTAGGCCTTCTTGACCTGCGCCAAGGTGGCGTCGGCCTTCAGGCCCAGCTCTTCATGCGGATCCACGCCAGCCCTGTCCATGTCAATCACCGGGCCTCACGCGTCGTCGCGCTCGTGAAAACAATACGCGCCCCGTCCCATCAACTTGGCGCGGTACATGGCCTCATCGGCCCCCGCCACCAATGAGCTCACATCGTGAGCCTGATCCGGATACAGGCACAGCCCCACGCTGGCACCAATCTGCAAACTGACGTTGCGAACCTGGAAGGGCGTGCCCATCTGCTCAACGATCTCCTGGGCCACCCGGGCGGCATCGTCAGGCCCATGCACATCCCCCAGGATGACGGTGAACTCGTCACCGCCCCGGCGCGACACCGTGTCGCTTTCGCGCAGGCAAGCGCGCAGGCGCTGGGCCACTTTCTGCAACAGCAGGTCGCCCATCTCGTGACCATGCTCGTCGTTGACCAACTTGAAGCGGTCCAGGTCGACGAACAGCACCGCCAGCTGCTGCCCGTGGCGGCGCGCCCGCGCCATCTCCATGCGCAAGCGGTCGTCGAACAGCAGGCGATTGGGCAGTTGCGTCAGCGCATCGTGATACGCCAGGCCGGTCAGGTGTGCCTCGGTGCGGCGCTGCTCGGTCACGTCGTGCACCGTCTCGACGAACAGGCGCCGGCCATGCAGAAAGGCGGGGTGGCGCTCGGCTGCCACCGGAAACGTGCTGCCATCCGGCCGCACGCCCACCGCATCGCCCTCACGTTGCATGACCAGCTCGTCAAAACGCATCCCGATCAGCGCCCCGGGGTCCCGTCCGAACAGGCGCTCGGCGGTGTGGTTGTTCTTGATGACGGTCACGCCATCTTCGTCCAGCACCATCACACAGGCGGCCACCTTGTGGATGACCTCGTCGAGCAGATCCTGCTGCTCGCTCGCCCGCCGGATGCGCCGCTGGTACAGGGCGAACACGCCCACAAAGTTGAGCAGCGCCAGCGTGAAGGTGATGCCCTGGTACCAGCGCATGCGGGTGGCCTCGCGGCGCGTCAGCGTCTCCAGCTCGGTGGTGAGCGCGTTCATCAGCGACAGCAGCTCCAGGTTGTGCGCCTTGGCATAGCCCACCACGGCCGGCAGGCGCACGGGCAGTTGCGCCGCATCGGCGCTCAGCACCTGCAGGCTGAGCTCACGGTAAGGCGCCCAGATCTCCCGGGCCTGCGCCACCAGTTGCCGCGTGTGCGCCTGCGTCACCGGCGCCAGAAACACGCGCTCGCCCTGGCCGCCTTCGGTTTCACGGCCCGCCCAGAAGCCCTGCAAGGTCTGGTCGAACAACTCGGTGGTCAGGGCCAGCTCCTGCATCGGCTCGGCCAGGGGCTCGCCCGCCCGCTGGGCATCTTCCAGCTGCAGCAACACCTTGGCCATGCGCTGCGACAGCATCCGCTGGCGCCCAGCCAGGTTGATGCCCACGGCTTCGCGCTCGATCTTCACCGACATCCACACGTTCAAGCCCAGGGCCGCGAAGTCGAAGAGCAGGAACAGCGACACCGCCACGACCATGGCACGAGACAGACGTGGTGCGTGGGACAAGGGCATGGAAGGCAGTCGCAATCTCGGGTAGGTGCCCAACGTAGGCCACCTGGCCCAACGAGCCACCCATTATGAACTTCGGAACGGTGTGACCGTGTTCAGCGCACGCGCAACATCGCCAAGATGCCGCCCCGGCGCACCACACGCCAGCCCAGCAGCAGCGCCAGGATCACGGCGTAGACCATGACCTCGCTCACGTCGTTCTTGGCCTCTTTTTTCAGATAGAAGTGCAACAACCCCAGCAGGGCCACGGCATAGACCAGCTTGTGCAACAGTTGCCACTTGCGCCCACCCAGCGCGCGGACGGCGGCGTTGAAGGACGTCAGCGCCAGCGGCAACATCAACGCGAAGGTGAGCATGCCCACCAGGATGAAATTGCGCTTGAACACATCGGCCACGATGGCATCGATCACCCAGCCCTTGTCCAGCCAGGCATACGACAGCAGGTGCAGCACCGCGTACACAAACGCCGTCACCCCCAGTGTGCGCCGGTAGCGCACCAGCGCCGGCAGCGCGGCCATCTCGCGCAGCGGCGTCACCAGCAGGGTCAGCCACAGCCAACGCAGCGTCCACTGCCCGGTTTCCTGAACCAGCGTCTGCGCCGGGTTCGCCCCCAGGCCATCGGTCAGCGCCCCCACCAGCAGCGCCAACGCCGGCACGGCTCCCACCACCCACAACAGGGGCTTCATCCAAGGTTTGAGCAACCATTGGTTCGCCATCGACAAGGCCATCAGTAAAACTTCCTCAAATCCATGCCCGCATACAGCTGCCCCACCTGGGCCGCATAGCCATTGAACATCAAGGTGGGTTTGCGCGGTGCAAACAGACCCCCTTCGCCAATTCTGCGCTCCGTGGCCTGACTCCAGCGCGGGTGATCCACCGTCGGGTTCACATTCGAGTAGTAGCCGTACTCACGCGGGTTGGCCCGCATCCAGCTCGAAGGGCTGGGCTTTTCTGTCAGACGGATCGCCACGATCGACTTGGCGCTCTTGAAGCCGTACTTCCACGGCACGACCAGTCGCAGCGGCGCCCCGTTCTGCGGCGGCAACACCTCGCCGTACAGGCCGAACGCCATCAGCGTCAGCGGGTGCATGGCCTCGTCGATGCGCAAGCCCTCCACATACGGCCAGTCCAGCACGCTGCTGCGCACGCCGGGCATCTGTTGCGGGTCGGCCAGGCTGACGAACTCCACGAACTTGGCCCGGCTGGTGGGCTGCGCCCGCTGCAACAGCGTCGACAGCGAATAGCCCACCCAGGGGATCACCATGGACCAGCCCTCCACGCAGCGCAGGCGGTAAATGCGCTCTTCCATCGCCCCCAGCTTGAGCAACTCGTCCAGCCCCAGCTTCAAGGGCCGCCCCACCTCGCCCTCGATGCTCAGCGTCCACGGCCGGGTTCTCAAGGTGTGGGCGTACTCCGCCGGGTCGGACTTGTCCGTGCCGAACTCGTAGAAGTTGTTGTAGGTGGTGATGTGCTCGTACGAGGTCAGCTTGTCCAGCGCCAAGGCGCCCGGCACGCTGCTGCGCACCGCCGGCAAGGCCGCCCGTTTGCCTGGCCGCGTCACCGTCGCCGATGCCGCAGGCCCACTCTGCGCCTGCGCCCCGGTCAACGGCAGCGCCGACGTCAGCACCCCGCCGCCCAGCAACGCCGCCTCACGCAACCACTGGCGACGGCCTGCGTACACCGCCTGCGGCGTGATCTCACTGGGCACGGCATGCACCCGCCCACTGTCGGGGTGCGCCGCGTGTCGAGAAGTCAGGATCGAAGGCATGGCCGGGCTCCAACGCAAAGACAGAGCCGCACCTTACACCGGGCCTCGCCCGGCTGCTGGTTCACTGAAATTTGGTCAACTCGCCAGCAGGGCCTCGGATTTGCATCAAACGCCCCGCCAGCCGCGCCTGCACGGTCGCGGGCAAAGGCGCAAAGCCCGTGCCACGGGTCAGCTCATCGCCGTGCATGAAGCACCAGTAGACAAACCGCGCCGTCCAGTCCGCCTCGCTCATGCCCTTGGGGCGGGCGTCCAGCAACACAAAGCTGGTCGAGGTGATGGGCCAGGCATCGGGCCGGGGGCGGTTGAGCAAGCTGGCCGAGTCGTCTCCCTTGCGGTAGACGTCCGACGCCAGGATGGCCACCCGAAAGGCCGGCGACGAGTCGGCCAGGTAGCGCACCCACACCTCGGTTGACCCCGATTTGTCCTCACGCACCACCCGCACCACCGGCATCGCGGGCAGCCTCAGGCCCTGATTGAGCTCGGCAATGCGCGGGTCGCTCCACGTCGCAATCGCCCCACGGGCCATGTCGGCCAGCACCTCGCCACTGAGCACCAG
>JAGNPA010000210.1 GCA_017989885.1 Aquabacterium sp. | reverse complement strand
GCACGGGCGCGCAAGGCGACTTCGACCGCGCGCTGGAAAAGCTGCCCGTTCTTGTGGCGCCGCGCCGCGTCGAGGTAGAGCTGGTAGGCCGAGCCGGGGTCGCCCGCATTGGCCTGGATCTCGGCAATGAGCACCTGGTAGAACAGCGGCGCGTCCATGGCGGAGTTGCGCACCGGCGGCTTCGCGGCGGGGGCGCTGGCAGCCGGTATGGCGCTGCGGGGTGCCGGCTTGTCGGGTGCGGCCCAGGCGCTGTGGCACAGCAGGGCCAGAGCCAGCAGGCTGGTTCGCAAGGCTGGCATCGCAGGTGTGAACGCGGGCGTGTGTACAGGCATGGAGTCTCCAACGGATGTGGCCATTCTATTGATGCGCGCAGGGGTGTGCCGGGCGCCAGATAATCTGGTCATGCCTGAACTGCCCGAAGTTGAAGTCACCCGTCTGAGTTTTGCCGATCGCATCGAGGGTGCGGAGGTGCTGGCGGTGCACGTCGGCAAGCCTTTGCGCTGGCCCGTGGGGGTCGATGGCGACGACCTGGTTGGCTGGCGGGTGGGCGCGGTGCAGCGCCGGGGCAAGTACCTGTGGCTGCCCTTGAACGCTGCCGATGGACGCCGTGGCGGCTTGTTGATTCACCTGGGCATGTCGGGCTCGCTGTCGTTTGCGGGCCAGACAGGCGAGCCAGGGCCGCACGACCACTTTGATCTGGTGACCTCGCGCGGGGTGCTGCGCCTGCACGATCCACGGCGATTTGGTGCCGTGGTGTGGGGCGAGTCGCAGACGACGGGCATGCCGGGCAAGTTGTTGGCAGGACTGGGCCTGGAGCCGTTTGATGAGACCTTGAACGGTTTGTATGTGCACGAGCGACTCAAAGGACGCAAGGTGTCGATCAAGCAGGCGCTGCTGGCGGGCGACATCGTGGTCGGTGCGGGCAATATTTACGCGTGTGAGGCCTTGTTTCGTGCCGGGATTGACCCGAGGCTGGCGGCCGGCAAGCTCAGTCGCCCGCGTTGTGAGCGCCTGGTGAGCGAGGTGCAAAGCGTGTTGCGCCAGGCCATGGCGCTGGGCGGCTCCAGCTTGAAGGATTTCAAGGATGCGCACGGCAGCCAGGGTCACTTCCAGTTGGCGACGGCGGTGTATGGCCGCGAAGGTGAGCCGTGCCGGGTGTGCAGCACGCCGGTGAAACGGGTGGTGCAGGGTCAGCGCTCGACGTTTTTTTGCCCCAATTGTCAGAAAAGGTGACAGACGTGAGGGTTTGCCGGGCGGCGCCACTATTTTTGCCCCGAGCTGGGGAATGGCCCTTGTTACAGCATGACCACCTTGCGCTAGGATCCACGCCATGATGCCGACCTTTGCCAGCCACCTGGATGCCCTGGGCCAGTGGCGTGCCGACACCGACGCCCGACTGGCGGCGTTGGCCCGCTTCGCCCG
The DNA here is from genome assembly GCA_017989885.1 of Aquabacterium sp. Lineage (GTDB taxonomy): Bacteria > Pseudomonadota > Gammaproteobacteria > Burkholderiales > Burkholderiaceae_C > Aquabacterium. Next base: position 3,095 of record JAGNPA010000210.1, on the reverse strand, counting down.
TGAACACGATCTGCTGGACGATGCGTCGGCCGAGTGGTTTGAAGCCATGCGCCACCGCCTGTCGGGTGAGAAGCTCATGGTGGCGTTCGTGGCCGAGTTCTCGCGCGGCAAGTCGGAGCTGATCAACGCGATCTTCTTCTCGGACAAGGGCCGGCGCATGATGCCGGCCTCCGCAGGCCGCACCACCATGTGCCCGGTGGAGCTGGGCTATGACGCGCAAGACCCGGTGGGCTTGTCGCTGCTGCCCATCGAGACCCGCCTGGAAGCCGCCTCGCTGGCCGAGTACCGTCGCCAGAACGCTGCCTGGACCTGGATTGACCTGGACCTGTCCGACCCGGACGGCATGGCCGCCGCTTTGGGCGAGGTGATGCGCACCCGCCTGGTGACGCCGGACGAGGCCGCGCGACTGGGTTTCTGGGACGATCAACGCCCCGAAGACAATCCGCCGCTGCAGGCCGATGGCCTCATTGAGGTGCCCGTGTGGCGCCATGCGCGCATCAACCTGCCGCATCCGCTGCTCAAGCGTGGCCTGGTCGTGCTCGACACGCCGGGTTTGAACGCCATCGGCACCGAGCCGGAGCTGACCCTGGGGCTGCTGCCGCAGGCCCATGCGACGGTGTTCATCCTGGGCGCCGACACGGGCGTGACCAAGTCCGACCTGGCCATCTGGCGCGATCACCTCTGTGGTCCGGCCTTGGCGCGTTATGTGGCGCTCAACAAGATCGACTCGCTGGTCGACCCGCTGAGCTCGGCCGCCGAGGTGCAGCAGACCATCGTGCGCCAGTGCGAAAGCGTGGCGCAGACGCTCGAGATTCCGGCGAACCACGTGTTCCCGATTTCGGCGCGTCAGGCTTTGGCGGCCCGCTTGTCGGGTGACAACGCTGGCCTGGCGCAAAGCCGCCTGGAGGACTTCGAGCTGGCGCTGTCGGAAGGCTTGTTGCCGCGCCGCCGTGAGAACCTGGCCGAAGCGGCCACGCAGGGTGCGGTGCAGTTCCAGCACCAGCTCACGCGCCGCTTTGGCGAGATGCGCCGCCTGTACGCCGACCAGTTGGCCGAGCTGCGCAGCCTGCGTGGCAAGAGCTCGGGCAAGGTGCAGCTCATGCTGCAGCGTGTGCAGATGGAGGCCAATGAGTTCGAGCAGTGCACGGCGCGCCTGCAGGCGCTGCGCATGGTGCATGCGCGCATGTTGAAAGAGGCGCTGCACGACCTGTCGGCCGAGCGTCTGCGTCATGAGGTCGAGGCGCTGCAGCAGGTGCTGGGCGGTTCGTGGTTGCCGCTGGGCGCCCGCAAGGCCTTCATCGAGCTGTGCGCGCGCTTGCGTGCGCTGGTGGGGTTGGCGCAAGAGCGCAGTGACGAAATCCACGCCATGTTGGTGGCCTCCTATGCCAAGCTGAACGCCGAGTTCGGTTTCAGCCTGGTGGCCGATGCCCCGCTGGATGTGCGCCGCTACACCGAAGACCTGAACCTGATCGAGCGCAACTATGTGCAGTATCTGGGGCTGAGCCAAGCCTTCCGTCTGGCCCAACCAGGTTTCCAGGAGCAGTTCCGCCGCATGCTGGTGTCGCGTTTGCGTGTGGTGTTCGAGACCGTGAGCAACGACATCGAGCTGTGGAGCAAGACGTCTTCGGCCCAGGTGGACAGCCAGTTGCGCGAACGCCGTCGCAACTTCAAGCGCCGCTATGAATCGCTGGACCGCATCCAGTCGGCTGCCAGCGACCTTGATTCGCGTTTGCAGGACGTGCAGGCGCAGGATGAGCGTGTGATGCAGTTGCAAAACCGCCTGAATGTGCTGGTGGACGAGTTGCTGGTGCAGGCGCGTGAAGAGCGTCTGGGCGCGCGGGACTCGTCCATGGGGACGTTTGACGGCGAGCTGGTCTTGCCCGGATGAGTTTGTCGGATCCCGACTTGCTGCTGCAGCGCGCGCAGCGGGTGAGTCCTGACCTGGCCGAGCGGCTGGTGGCCTGGCAGCATCAGGATGGTCGCCATCATCTGCCCTGGCAGCGGGTGCGTGACCCGTATCGCGTGTGGCTGTCAGAGATCATGCTGCAGCAGACCCAGGTCACGACCGTGCTGGGCTACTTTGCGCGCTTTCTGGATCGATTTCCGGACGTGCAGGCGCTGGCCGCCGCCCCTTTGGACGATGTGCTGACCTTGTGGGCCGGCCTGGGTTACTACAGCCGGGCGCGCAACCTGCACCGGTGCGCGCAGGATGTGGTGAGCCTGCATGGTGGGCACTTCCCCACCAGCTGCGAGGCCTTGCAGAGCTTGCCGGGCATCGGGCCTTCCACGGCGGCCGCGATTGCGTCGTTCTGTTTTGATGAGCGCGTGTCCATCATGGACGGCAATGTGAAGCGCGTGCTCAGCCGTGTGCTGGGGTGGGGTGAAGACCTGTCGGTGCGGGCACACGAGAAGGCGCTGATGGCCGCCGCGCAGGTGGTACTGCCGCTGCGCGCCGAGGTGATGCCGTCTTACACGCAGGGCTTGATGGACCTGGGCGCCACGGTGTGCACACCCCGCAAGCCCAGTTGCCTGATGTGCCCGTGGTCGGACCTGTGTGTGGCGCGCCAGGTGGGCGACCCGGAGCGTTACCCCGTCAAGAGCCGCAAGCTCAAGCGCAGCGAGCGCGAGAACTGGTGGCTGTGGCTGGTGTGGCGCGAGCAGGTGTGGCTGCAGCAGATGCCCGACAAGGGCGTATGGGCGGGGTTGTGGACCTTGCCTTTGCTCGATGGCGACGAGGCTGTGTTTGCTTTGTTGGGCAGCGCCTTGAATGCGCGGGTGGAGCGCCAGCCGCGCATGAAGCATGTGTTGACGCACCTGGACTGGTGGCTGCACGCCCGCCGTGTGCTGCTGGACGATGCCGAGGTGGCGCACCTGGAGCCGGCCTTGCGGGCGCAGGCCCCTGCAGGGCGATGGGTGCCGCTCGCCGACCTGGCCAACTGGGGGCTGCCGGCCCCGCTGCGTCGCCTGCTGGTGGGCTGAGGGGCGCGCGGCTGGCGCTGTGGCGGCCGATCAGCCCAAGGTGACGATCACCGGGGCGTGGTCGCTGGGACGCTCGTTCTTGCGCGGCGCCTTGTCGATGATGCAGGCGGTGACGG
>JAGNPA010000209.1 GCA_017989885.1 Aquabacterium sp. | reverse complement strand
CTCCTCGGGCTGGGTGAGGTACTGGCTGGCGTAGACGAGGTAGGCCACGCCACGCAAGGAAGGCGGCGCACCGATGCCATGGAGAATGAGGCTGACCCCGTCAGCATGGGCCAGCGCATCTTCCCCGGTTTCAAAACGCTCGGTCAGCAGCAGCGGCTCGGCAAAGGCTCGGGCCTTGGCCAGGAGCGCAGCCGACTCGGCGTGACCCGGCGCCATGTCCACCAGGTCGACGATGGGGGCGTGCCCCATGGCGTCGGGTGTCAATGGCGTCGGGTTGAGCAATCCAGTCTTCATGCCAGCAGAAAATCGTGAACAGCGGCCACCTGGTCGGGGGCAATCAGGGTGGGCGCATGGCCCACACCCGGAAACTGGATGAGACGGGCTTTCGGGCCGCGCTGGGTCATGTCGTGGGCGGTCTCGGGATCGAGCAGATCAGAGTCCTGGCCGCGCAGCAACAACACCTGGCAACGCAAGGCATCGTAGATCTGCCACAGGGCGGCTTCACCACTGGCGGTGCTGTCTGCCGACACGGCGCGGAAGGGCTCGGCAATGGCTGGGTCGTAGTGGAGGACCAGTCCCTGGCCATCCGGCGCCGGGCGCAGCAAGGGGCGCGACAGCTCCAGCCATTGCTGGGGCGTGTGCGGCCCAAAACCCGGTGAGATGCTCCAGAGGTAGTCAGCAGCTTCCTGCTCGGTGCTGAAACGGCGCGGCACGCCCAGGTACTCGCCAATGCGCACCAGCGCATCGTGGTGCAGGCGCGGCCCGACGTCGTTGAGCACGAACTTGCGCAGACGCCCCCCCGAAGCCTCAGGCGGCAAGGTTGACAGGGCCAGGCCGATCAACCCGCCCATGGAGGTGCCGACCCAGTCGATGTCCAGCGGTGCGCTGGCCTGGCGCTGGGCGCGCAGGTGTTGCAGCAACGCGACCATGTCCGCCACATAGCCGAAAACTTGATAGCCCTTGGGGTCGGCCAGCCAATCGGACTCACCACGCCCGACCACATCAGGGCAGACCACGTAGTAGTGCGAGCTCAGGCTACGCGCCAGGGTATCAAAGTCGCGTCCTTGGCGGCTCAGGCCATGCACGCAGACAAGGATGCGCTCGTTGGTCGGGTCGCCCCAGGCCCAATAGGCCATGCGGTGGGTGGCAGCGTCGGTCTGGCTCGCGCCAGGGCACGTGACATGGTGCAGAACCGGCTGCGCCGGGTCAAAAGAGGAAGGGATGCTGCTCATATTGGCAATACGACATCAGATAATGGGCCACTGCACATTGTGTTTCTTCTTGCCGACAGGAGGCCCGAGATGTTGAAAGGAAAGACTGCCCTGGTGACAGGTTCCACCAGTGGAATCGGTCTGGGGATCGCCGAAAAGCTGGCCGCTCAAGGCGCCAACGTCATTCTGAACGGATTTGGCGAGGTCGACGCGCCCAAGGCGGCTGTGGCGGCTGCGGGACAGGCTTTTGGCATCAAGGTGGGCTATCACGGCGCCGACATGTCCAAGCCTGCCGAAATCGAGGCCCTGATGGCCTATGCCCAAGCCGAGTTTGGCGGGGTGGACATCCTGGTGAACAACGCGGGCATCCAGCACGTGGCCCAGGTCGAGGACTTCCCCGTCGAGAAGTGGGATGCTGTCATCGCCATCAACCTGAGTTCGGCCTTCCACACCATGCGCCTGGCTGTGCCCGGCATGCGTGCCAAGAACTGGGGCCGCATCATCAACCTGGCTTCGGCCCACGGTCTGGTGGCCTCGGCTGGCAAGTCGGCCTATGTGGCGGCCAAGCATGGCCTGGTCGGCCTGACCAAATCCGTGGCGCTGGAGACGGCCACCACGGGCGTCACGGTCAATGCGATTTGCCCGGGTTGGGTGCTGACCCCGCTGGTGCAAAAGCAAATTGATGCCAAAGCCGCACAAGGCGGCATTTCGGTTGAGCAAGCTCAAAAAGACTTGCTGGGTGAAAAGCAACCGTCCTTGCAGTTCGTCACGCCGGCGCAACTGGGCGACCTGGCTGTGTTCCTGTGCTCGCCGGGTGCCGACAATGTGCGCGGTGCCGCCTGGAACGTCGACGGCGGGTGGTTGGCGCAGTGAACCTGGGCGAGCGCCAGAACGCCCCGCCACCCAGCACGGAGGCCTGGGCGCAAGCGCAGCGTGTGTTGGTGCGGGGCAATGGTTTGCCTGGGCGCTGGCAGCACAGCCAGCGTTTCGTGATTCTGGAAACAGGGTTTGGCCTGGGCAATCCGTTTCTGGCGACGTGGGCGGCCTGGCGGGCTGATCCGGATCGGTGTGACCGACTGGTGTTCATCTCCATCGAAAAGCATCCGGTCTTGCGACCTGACCTGGCGCGTGCGCATGGCCTTGGCAACCCGGCTGCGGCCGACATCGCCCCGGATCACCCTGCACTGGCCCAGCGGCTGGTGCCCGCCTGGCCGGACCCGACGCCTGGGTGGCACACCCTGCACTTTGACGAGCCGGTGAGCGCGTCCGGGCGCTTGCAAGGGGTCACTTTGCAACTGGGGCTGGGTGATGTGGCCGATTTGCTGCCTTCGCTGGTGGCGCAGGTGGATGCGTTCTATCTGGACGGTTTGGCCACCGACCGCGACCTGGACAAGCGGGATGCCGGCTGGCTGTCACGGCTGAACCGCCATGCGGCACCCGGCGCCACCGCTGCGTCCGGGTGTGCAGACCCCAGCGTGCTTGCGGCGCTGACACAAGCGGGCTTCATCGCCGAGGATGCCCCCGGCTTGACGGGCGCCCCCGACTTGATCCGGGCGCATTACGCGCCTCGCTACACCCCCGCGCCGCTGCCAGGCGGCGTGTGGCCCCAACCGGCACCCGATTCCCGTCATGCCCTGGTGGTGGGGGCAGGACTCGCCGGCGCCTCTGCGGCGTGGGCCTTGTGCCGCCAGGGCTGGCGCGTGACCGTGCTGGACCGGCAAGATGGCCCGGCGCAAGGCACCTCCGGCAACGCTGGGGGGTTGTTCCACAGCGTGCTGCATGCGCAAGACAGCCACCATGCCCGACTGCACCGCGCCGCTGCGCTGGCCACCTGGCGCCAGGTCCGTCCGTGGATCGAATCGGGGCGGCTGGCCGGTCAATGCGACGGGCTGTTGCGTCTGGATGACGACACCGACGCGGCGCAGGCGCGCGCCCAGTTGAGCCGCCTGGGCGTGTCGCCCGAGCATGTGGCCTGGCTGGACCAGACCGAAGCCCGCAGCCGTGCTGGCCTGGATCTGCCCAGCGGGGGCTGGCTGTTCCAGCAAGGCGGCTGGCTGCAGCCTGGCGGTTACGTGCGCTGCCTGCTGGACGAGGCGGCATCCCTGCGCGACGAGTGCGGGCCTTTGCTGACGTGCCTGTGGCAAACAGAGGTGGCCGGCCTTCAACGCGATGAGCGAGGGATGTGGCACCTGCTGGACGCGACCGGGCAGACCGTGGCCCAGGCGCCCACCTTGGTGCTGGCATGCGCCCACCAGAGCACCACTTTGCTTCAAACCCTGCCGGCCGCCCAGTCCGTGCCGGCCGTGGCCATGACCAGATTGCGAGGCCAGGTCACACAGGTGCCTGCCACGGCGGCGCACACGGCATTCATTCGACAGCCCAAGCTGCCCGTTGCGGGCAATGGCTACGTTGTGCCGCTGTCGGATGGGAGCCTGCTGTGCGGTGCGACCGTCAAGCGCGATGATGAGGACGCCAGCGTGCGCCCAGCCGACCACCTGCACAATCTGAGCCGGGCGCATCGCCTGGGGGCGTGGCTGGCCCCTGTGGCCGACGACGCCGCCACCCTGCCCGCCGACCTGCTGGGGCGCACGGGCTGGCGAGCCGTGTCGCCTGACCGCCTGCCCATGGTCGGCGCCCTGCCCTGGTCGGATGACAGACTGGCCGCCCAACCCGATCTGCCACGTCTGGACCAGGTGCGCATGGTCCCGCGCGAACGGCAGGCGGACGGTGGTTTGTACATCGCCACCGGCCTGGGTTCGCGCGGCATCACCTGGACAGCGCTGATTGGTCAGTTGGTGGCGCACTGGGTCACCGGATCCCCCTGCCCCATCGAAGTTGATTTGCGCGATGCCATGGACCCTGGCCGTTTTCAGGTCAGAGCACGTCGAACCTGAGGACTGCGCGGCATGAACACCCCCGACCGCCCCCTGCCCGGCCTGACCGACCGCCTGCGTCTGGACAAATGGCTTTGGGCTGCCCGTTTTTACAAGACCCGCGGCCTGGCGGCCGACGACATCGACAAAGGCCGCATCCAGGTCAATGAGCAGGTGGCCAAGGCCTCTCGCGAGCTCAAGGCCGGCGACCGCATCGACATGCGGCAAGGCCCGCTGACGCGCACCGTGATCGTGAAGGCCCTGAGCACCGTGCGCGGCCCTGCCCCCCAGGCTCAGCAGTTGTACGAAGAGACGCCGGACAGTATCCTGCGACGCGCCCAGCACAGCGAGACGCGGCGCCTGGCGGCCGAACCGGCTGACAGCATCGAGCAGGGTCGCCCCACCAAGCGCGACCGCCGCCAACTGGTGGACTGGCAGCGCTGGTCGGCCAGCGCAGACGAGTG
>JAGNPA010000013.1:6547-13539 GCA_017989885.1 Aquabacterium sp. | reverse complement strand
CAAGTAATTGCTGCGCTGCTCGGGTGGTCCTTCCAGGCCACCCGGACGCAAACAAAAACCCCGCCTTGGCGGGGTTTTTTTATGGTGCTGTGATCAACGTGGAGTTCAGGCCAGCACCACGTCCTTGCCGTTCAGCCGCTTGACCAGTTGGGTGGCCAGCAGGTTGGTCATGCCATAGATCGACAACTGCGGGTTGGCGCCGATGCTGGTCGGGAAGACCGAGCCGTCGTGCACCGACAGGTTGTCGACTTGCCAGTGCACGCCGTCGGGGCGGACCACGCCCAAGGCTTCGGTGCTCGCCATGCCGCAGCCACCCATGACGTGGGCACTGCCAGCACCCGTCAGCAGGGGCTTCATGTCGAAGGCGGCGATGGCGGCCTTGGCGGCAGCCCAGGTGCTGTAGTCATCGCTCTGTTCGTGGAAGGGACGCACCACCTTCGCTCCCGCCGCAAACTGGATCTCGGCCATGGCCAGCAGCGAGCGGCGGAAGCCGTCGAGCACGTAGTCCGTCAAGGGGTAGTCCAGCACGGCGGAGCCGTCGAGGTGCATGCGCACCTTGCCGCCCACCGACTCGGGGTGGAAGCCATCGCGCATCAGCGACAACATCATCTGCGTGTGCGGATACTGCTGGAAGCGCGTCATCAGACGCTGACCGTGCCCGCCCATGAGGATGGAGGCCATGCCAGGATGCAGGGGGGCAGCCTCCACCTTGAAGCCGATCGGGCCTTGCAGCGGCGCATCGTGGACGAAGTGGTCTGAGTACAGCGATTGCGGGGCGCCTTGCCAGCCCTCGATCCGCTCGTCGAAGATGCCGGCCGAAAAACTCACCGGATGCAAGAAGGTGCGGCCGCCCAGCAAGCCGTGCGGATCGGGGGCGTCGGAGCGACGCAGCAGGGCGGGGGAGTTGATGGCCCCTCCGGCCACGACGTAGTGCTTGGCGACCACGCGCATGGTCTGATCGGACACCTTGTCGCCATTGAGGCGGATCGGCACGCACAGCAGGCCCTTGACCTGCCCGTTCTGGATGTCGAGCTTGTGGGCGCGGGTCTGGTAGAACAGTCGGGCGCCCGCGTTGAGCGCGGCGGGGATGGACGTCACCAGCATGGACTGCTTGGCGTTGGTGGGGCAGCCCAGGCCGCAGGAGCCCAGGTTCCAGCACCCCTTCACGTTGCGGGGAATCACCGCCGAGGAGATGCCCAGCTTGGTCGCGCCGGTGCGCAGCACCTCGTTGTTGAGGTTGGGCGGAATGGTCCAGGGCACCATGTTCAGGCGGCGTTCGGCCTGTTCGAACCAGGGAGCCATCGCCTCGGTGGTGAAGTCGCGCAGGCCGTATACCTCTTGCCAATGGCGCAGCGTGCTGTCCGGGGTGCGGAAGGAGCTGGTCCAGTTGATCACGGTGGTGCCACCCACGCAGCGCCCTTGCATGATGCTGATGGCGCCATCCAGGGTGCGACGCGCGGCCGACTCCTGATAGAGCGTGCGGTAAGCCTCGGACTCTTTCTGGTTGAAGTCGGAGCTGGTGCGCAGCGGGCCTTCTTCGATCAGGACCACGTCCAGCCCGGCGCGGGTGAGCAACTCGGCCGTGATGCCGGCGCCGGCGCCCGTGCCGACGATCGCCACATCGCATTCAATCTGTGAGGGCAGGCCTTGTTCGCCGTGGGTGGCTTTCCAGCCTCGGGCCAGGCCTTCGCGGAAGGGGTCGGGGAGCTTGCTCATATGTCGAGGGGGCCGGTGTAGCCGGTCAGGGGCCAGTTGGCGCTGTTGGAGAAAAAGCTCATGCAGGTCAGGCCCCGCACGACCTGGTAGGTCAGACGATTCGTGGGCAGGGGGTTGAGCCGCATGGTGTCGAGGGCACGCTCGATCTGGACATCGCTGGCCTCGCGCCAGGAGTTCCCCAGGTCGGTCAGCAGGTAGCGGGTGGGGGCGTTGCCCAGCAATCCGAGGACAGCGTTGATCTGAATCTGCATCACGGCGGGGGTGCCGCGGATGAAGTCTTCCATGTTGTCGAGGTGTGCTTCCAGCACCTTGGCGCGCTGGGCCGCATCCTTGGGCAGCATGGGGCCGAGGATGCCGCGGGCAAGGCCGTGGCACACGTCCCGGCCGTGCGCCGTGAGCTTGCCGTCTCGCAGGCCACGGTGCCAGAACACCAGGCCGCCCAAGGTGGCGCCCACCGCGCCAATGGCCAAGGCGGTCTTCAGAAACCAGCGCCGCTTGGGCATCAGGGGGTGGTCTATGGCGCGGTCAACCATGAGGTGGATTTCCTTGCGGAGTTTTCAAATAGGAAACATTGTGAGTCAAATTGATGTTGACGTGCGTTGCGGTGACTTGGCGTAAACCCGTGCATGTAGGGGCTGAAAAGTCACCTGTTCAGGTGGTGTACAGCAAAAAAGCAGCCCCAGTGAGGCGATTCGAGGGGGAACCCGGGGGGGCGAGTGTTGCAGAATTCATGCAGCACTGGAGCCGCTGCTCTCGCTGCTGCATTGGCATTGAATTGAGCCGTAACCGATCAGACAAGAGGACGACGATGACGAGTACCAAACCCTGGCTTGCCCACTACGAACCAGGCGTGCCCGCCGAAATCAATCCCGAAGAGTATTCATCGTTGGCTGACCTGCTGGACCAGTCGTTCAAGCAGTTCGCACAGCGCGACATGGCCTCCTTCATGGGCGTGCATTGGACGTTCAGTCAGATTGATGAGATGTCCAACGCCATGGCCGCCTGGCTGCAGGCGCAAGGCCTGGCCAAGGGCGCACGCGTGGCGCTGATGATGCCCAACGTGCCTCAGTACGTGGTGGCCATTGCCGCCGTGCTGCGCGCCGGTTACGTGGTCGTCAACGTCAACCCGCTCTACACCCCGCGCGAGCTGGAACACCAGCTCAAGGATTCGGGCGCCGAGGCGATCGTCATCCTCGAGAACTTCGCCACCACGCTGCAGGAAGTCGTCGCTCGCACGCCGATCAAGCGCATCGTGCTGGCCTCCATGGGTGACATGCTGCCTTTCCTGAAGGGCACGCTGGTCAACTTCGTGGTGCGCAACGTCAAGAAGATGGTGCCGGCTTACAGCCTGCCCAACAATGCCAAGTGCACGCTGACCAGCTTCAAGGACGTCGTGTCCAAGGGCCGTACCCTCAAGTACGCCCGCCCGGCGCTCAAGCCCACCGATGTGGCCTTCCTGCAGTACACCGGTGGCACCACGGGTGTGTCCAAGGGCGCCACGCTGCTGCACCGCAACGTGGTGGCCAACATCCTGCAAAACGAAGCCTGGTTCAAGCCTGAGCTGAACAAGCTGGGCAGCGCCCCGCTGGTGGCCGTGTGTGCCCTGCCGCTGTATCACATCTTCTCGCTGACGGTGTGCTACTTCATGGGCGCGCGCCTGGGTTCGATGAACATCCTGATCCCGAACCCGCGCGACCTGCCGGCCGTGATCAAGACCCTCAGTGGCTACAAGGTCAACCAGTTCCCGGCTGTGAACACGCTGTTCAACGCGCTGGCCAACACCCCTGACTTCGCCAAGCTCGACTTCTCGGGCCTGAAGGTGTCGATGGGTGGCGGCATGGCCGTGCAACAGGCCACGGCCGAAGCCTGGAAGAAGATCACAGGTTGCGCCATCGTCGAAGGCTACGGCCTGTCGGAGACCTCGCCGGTGGCCACGGCCAACCGCCTGGACAACACCGAGTTCAACGGCTCCATCGGCTACCCCTTGCCCTCGACCGAAGTGGCGATCCTGGACGACGACGGCAACCACCTGCCCATCGGCGGCGTGGGCGAAATCTCCATCCGTGGTCCTCAGGTGATGGCTGGCTACTGGCAGCGTGACGACGAGACGGCGAAGGTCATGACGGCCGACGGCTTCTTCCGTACCGGCGACATCGGCATCATGGACGAGCGCGGTCAGGTTCGCATCGTGGACCGCAAGAAGGACATGATCCTGGTGTCGGGCTTCAACGTGTACCCCAACGAGGTCGAGCAGGTGGTCAACCTGCATCCCGGCGTGCTGGAATGCGCGGCCGTGGGCGTGCCCGATGCCAAGGCTGGCGAGGCGGTGAAGCTGTTCGTGGTGCGCAAGGACACGACGCTGACCGAAGAGGCGCTCAAGGCCTATTGCCACGAGCAGCTGACCGGCTACAAGTGCCCCAAGTACATCGAGTTCCGCACCGACCTGCCCAAGACCAACGTGGGCAAGATCCTGCGTCGCGAACTGCGCGACGAAAAGAAATAACCGAGGCGTCCGGCCGGGGCTTCGCTCTGGCTGGTGACCGAGGAGACAAGCAGAAAGCCGCTGTCCCGCAAGGGGCGGCGGCTTTTTTGCGATTCAGTCCTGCAGAAACAGCGCCTGCAGGTCGCTCAGGAAATCAAAGCCCTTCTCGGTCGGCCAGACGCGGACCAGATCCCGAGCCAGCAGGCCTTTGGCCTCGGCCTGGGCCAGCGGTTGCTGGATGCTGGCCAGGGTCAGGCCCGTGCGCTCTGCAAAGCGCAGCAACTCGAAGCCGTCCTTGAGGCGCAGGGCGTTCATCATGAACTCGAACGCCCGTGATTTCAATGGCACGTCCTGCTCGTTGGACAAGGCCAGGCCCTGCATGGCCTTGTCCATGTAGGCTGCCGGCTCGCGCCAGCGCACCTGGCGCACGATGCGGTCAGGGAAGCTGATCTTGCTGTGGGCCCCGGCGCCGATGCCCAGGTAGTCGCCAAACTGCCAGTAGTTCAGGTTGTGCGCGCTGGCGTGGCCGGGGCGGGCATAGGCCGACACCTCGTAGCGCTGCAGGCCGGCGGCCGTGGTGCGCTCGATCAGGTGGTCCAGCATGTCGAAGGCGGTGTCCTCGTCGGGCAGGCCTTTGGGGGGCTGGGTGGCAAAGCGCGTGTTGGGCTCGAGCGTGAGGTGGTAGAGCGACAGGTGCGGGGGCTCGAAGGCCAGGGCCTGCTGGATGTCGCCCTCCAGGTCGTCAGCCGACTGGCCCGGCAGCGCGTACATCAGGTCGAGGTTGAAGGTCTCGAAGTTGCGCTGCGCCTCCTCGACCGCCGCGATGGCTTGGGCGCGGTTGTGTACGCGCCCCAGCGCCCGCAGTTTGGCGTCGTCAAAGCTCTGCACGCCAATGGACAGGCGGTTGATGCCGGCCTGATGGAAGGCCTTGAAACGGTCGGTTTCAAAGGTGCCAGGGTTGGCCTCCAGCGTGATCTCGGCGTCGGCCTCCAGCGGCAGGCGGGCACGGATGTCGGACAACAGGCGGTCGATGCTGTCCGGCGAGAACAGGCTGGGCGTGCCGCCACCGATGAAGACGGTGTAGACGCGGCGCCCCCAGATCTGGGGCAGCGCCGATTCGAGGTCGGCGCGCAGGGCATCGAGATAGCGGGCTTCGGTCTGCGCGGACAGGTGGCCGGTGCCGGCGGAGCCTGCGCTCTGGGCCGCGCTTGGTTCGTGCGAGTTGAAGTCGCAATAGGGGCACTTGCGCAGGCACCAGGGCAGATGCACGTACAGCGACAGCGGGGGCAGGGCGCTCAGGGCACCCGGGCGTTGGAGGGGGATCATGCGGATTGCCAGGGCCAGTGAGCGCTTGCCGAACCGTCGGTGGCGATGCCCCAGCGGGCGGTGATGAGTTGCAGCAGCTGCTGGCAGGCCAGCGCACGGTGGCTGACTGCGTTCTTGATCTCGGGCGGCAGTTGGGCGGCGCTGAGCTGGTGTTCGGGCAGCCACAACAGCGGGTCATAGCCAAAGCCGTGTTCGCCTTGCGGGGCGTGCAGCAGCTGACCACACCAGTGGCCTTCGGCGATCAGCGGTTCTGGGTCTTCGGCGTGGCGCACGGCCACCAGCAGGCAGGTGAAGTGCGCCTGGCGGTCGGTGTGGGCGGCCATCTGCTCCAGCAGCCATGCGTTGTTCGCCGGGTCGATGTGCTCGCGGCCAGCCTCTTCGGCCACGCGCCCGGCATCGACCGCATAGCGCGCCGAGCGCACACCCGGGGCCCCGCCCAGGGCGTTGACGCACAGGCCGGAGTCATCGGCCAGCGCGGGGCCGCCGCCCAGGCGTGCCGCGTGACGTGCCTTGGCCAGGGCATTCTCGACAAAGGTGATGTGGGGCTCTTCGGCTTCGGGAATGCCGAGTGCGCCTTGCGTGACCAGCTCCACCCCCAGCGGGGTGATCAGGGCTTGCAGTTCGCGCAGTTTTTTGGCGTTGTTGGACGCCAGAATCAATTGTTTGCTCATCGGGGTGTCAGCAGCTGGGGGCAGGTCCCGATCGGGCCGACCGCCATGCTGGCGTTGCGATGGCGTGTCCGATCAGACTTTGCGGGTTCCGTTGGCGGAGCGGCGGATGGCTTCGTTGATCTCTCGGATCGAACGTTCGATGGCCGCTTCGTCCAGGTCGTCGTCTTCGACATTGTCGCCCGGGCCGGCATTGCTGCCCAGGCTGGCCTGGATGGTGGAGGCAAAGACTTCGTCGCCAAGCTCGTCGGTGGACACGCCGGGCTTGTCTTCGTCGGTGGCCGACTCCCACTCCATCGCGATGATGGTGACGTTGTCGCACTTGGCGCCGCCGTTGCGCAACGCCACCTCGACCAGTTCCGGCACGGATTCGGCGATGGGGCTGGCAGCCAGGTGGTCGGTGATGATGTCGTCTTCGACCGTGCCCCACAGGCCGTCGGAGCACAGCAGGATGCGGTCACCCTCTTGCAGCAGCAAGGGGCCGGACGTGTCGACCACCGGCTTGCCGGGGCTGCCCAGGCAGGTGAACAGCACGTTGCGGTTGAAACGGTCGTTGGGCAAGGCGCTGTGCCCCAGGGTTTGCTGCAACTCGGAGTAGGAGTGGTCGCGGGTGCGGGCGATCAGCTTGTTGCCACGCACGAAGTACAGGCGCGAATCCCCGCAGTGGGCCCAGTAAGCCATGTTGCCTTGCAGGATGCAGGCGACGAGGGTGGTGCGCGGGTTGTCGATCAGGCCCTTTTCGCTGGCATAGCGCAGCAACTGGTGGTGCCCCGCCATGATGGCGTCCTGCAGAAAGCGCA
>JAGNPA010000013.1:0-6447 GCA_017989885.1 Aquabacterium sp. | reverse complement strand
TAAGCCATGTTGCCTTGCAGGATGCAGGCGACGAGGGTGGTGCGCGGGTTGTCGATCAGGCCCTTTTCGCTGGCATAGCGCAGCAACTGGTGGTGCCCCGCCATGATGGCGTCCTGCAGAAAGCGCAAGGGATCGTCCAGCACGGGCTTGGCGTCGCGCTGGAACATCGCGGCCATGGTCTGCAGCGCCAGTTGCGAAGCCACTTCGCCCTCGGGGTGCCCGCCCATGCCGTCGGCCAGGGCAAACAGCCCGGCATCGCGCGTGTAGCAGTAGCCCATGCGGTCTTCGTTCTTCTCACGGCCGCCTTTGCGGCTGATCTGGTAGACGGAGAACCTCATGATTTGGCACCGGTTTTCAGGTTTTCAAGTTGCAACTTGACCCGCTCGGCGAAGGTGAGCTTGGAATAGCGGCGCTCGGTTTCACGTGCCAGTTCTTTTTGCAGGGCAAAGACGCTCTGGGGACGCGCCAGGGGGTCGAGCGACATGCACCACTCGGTCACCTCGATGAGGTTGTCGGAGTAGACATTGCGCAGTCGCGACAGGGACAGGCCCAGGCGGTCTTTCTCGATGCGCTGGGGCGCGTCGTTGGGCGGGTAGCCCTGCATGCAGGCGTAGATGCAGGCGCCGATGGCGTAGATGTCGGTCCAGGGGCCCAGCGAGCCATCGCGGCGGTACATCTCGGGCGCGGCAAAGCCGGGCGTGTACATCGGGCGGATGAAGTTGCCCTCTTTGGAGAGCACTTCACGTGCGGCGCCAAAGTCCAGCAGCACAGCCTTGTTGTCGTTGGTGATGAAGATGTTGGCCGGCTTGATGTCCAGGTGCAGCATCTTGTACTGATGGACGATGCGCAAGCCGCGCAGGATCTCGTCGAACAGCGAGCGGATGGTGGACTCGCGGAACACCTTGTCGCGCTTGAGTTCACGGGCGGTGACAATGAAGTCCTGCAGGGTGTCGCCCTGCAGATAGTTCATCACCATGTAGACGGTTTCGTTTTCACGGAAGAAGTTGTAGACCGACACCACGCTGGGGTGGGCGATCTGGGCCAGCGAGCGGCCTTCTTCAAAAAAACTTTTCAGCCCCAGGCGGTACAGTGGCTGCTTGTCAGGTTTGACGCGGGGGATGAGCTCGCCGGCGGAGCGCTCTGCCAGCGAAGCAGGCAGGTATTCCTTGAGCGCCACCAGCCGTTTGTCTGGATCTTCAGCCAGGTAAACCACGCCAAAACCGCCCGCAGCGAGCTTCTTGACAATCTGGTAGCCGCCCACGACGGTGCCCGGGGGCAACGGGGCAGGTTTCGGCTTTGACATAATCGAGTTTTGTCTGGTGTCAAGTAACCATGTCAGTCTACTCCATGACCGGCTTCGCAAGCGCGGTGTCGTCGGCTCCCGACCACGTCAGTGAAAACACCGATGAGGGCGATGCGCCAATTGCGTCACGCAAAAGCGCCACAGGGGCGGTGGGGGCCGAACTGCGTTCGGTCAACAGCCGTTTTCTCGACCTCAGCTTCAAGCTGGCCGACGAGTTTCGTGGGCTCGAACCCGCCCTGCGCGAGCTGCTGACGGCAGGCTTCAAACGCGGGAAGATCGAGTTCCGCCTGCAGCCCCAGCGATCGGCCGACAGCGGCTGGCCGCAGCCCCAGACCGAGCAATTGCACACCCTGGCCCGCCTGGAGGGCACCGTGCAGAACTGGCTGCCCAAGGCCGCGCCCCTGTCGGTCAACGAGGTGCTGACCTGGTGCCGCGCTGCCGCCCCCACCGTTCGGTTGGAGGAAGCCGCGCTGGAAGCCGCACGCCAATGCGTCGAGGCCTTGAAAGAGGCACGTGAACGCGAGGGCGCCCGCCTGGTGGCCGTGCTGCACGACAAGCTCAAGGGCCTCAAGGCCCTGGCCGAGCAGGCCGGGCCGCTGGTGCCGCAAGCGGTGCAGCGTCAGCAAGAGCGCTTTGTTCAGAAGTACCAGGATGCCTTGCAGGCCGTGGGCGGTGCGGTGACGCCGGAAGCGGCCCAGGAGCGCGCCCTCAGTGAAGCGGCCGCCTATGCCTTGCGCATCGACGTGGACGAAGAGTTGCAGCGCCTCAAGGCCCACCTCGACGAAATCGGTCGCCTGCTGAAAAAGGGCGGCGAAGTGGGCAAGCGGCTGGACTTCTTGATTCAGGAGTTACACCGTGAAGCCAATACACTGGGCTCCAAAGCGGCCGCGCTGGAGCTGACCCAGATTTCGGTGGACATGAAGGTGCTCATCGAACAAATGCGTGAACAAGTGCAGAACATCGAATGACCACCGCTCAAACTCCCCTTTCCAATTCCCCGGCCGTCGCCGAGGCAGACTATCCCGGCAACCTGTATGTGGTGTCGGCCCCCAGCGGCACGGGCAAATCCAGCCTGGTCAACGCCTTGCTGGAGGTGGACTCGCACTTGCAAGTGTCGGTGTCGCACACCACCCGGGCCCCGCGTGGGCAGGAGCAGCACGGTCGCGAGTACTGGTTCACCTCGAAAGAGGACTTCCAGGCCATGATCGATCGCGGTGAGTTTTTCGAGCACGCCCATGTGCACGGCAACCACTACGGCACCTCGCGCAAGGCCATCGAAGACCGCATCCAGAGCGGCGAGGACATCGTGCTGGAGATCGACTGGCAGGGCGCGCTGCAGATCAAGCGCATCTTCCCCAACGCCATCCTCATCTTCATCATGCCGCCCAGCTATGAGGAGTTGCTGCAGCGTCTGAACCGTCGCGGCGAGGACACCCCCGAGGTGATCGAGACGCGCATGGCCAACGCCCGCATCGAGGTGGCACAGGCGCAGTACTTCGACTTTGTGGTGATCAATGCCCTGTTCGAATCGGCTTTGTTCGATTTGAAGAGCATTGTTCACGCGCAGCGGTTAAAATACTCGGCTCAGCGTCGGAACAAGTCCAGTGTGTTTCGTGCGCTCAATTTGATCTGAGTCTGATTCAGACCTTACCGGAGCACCCACATGGCCCGCATCACCGTTGAAGATTGCCTGCAAAAGATCCCGAACCGCTTTCAGCTGGTGCTGTGCGCAACCTACCGTGCCCGCATGCTGAGCCAGGGTCACACCCCCAAGATCGAGTCGCGCAACAAGCCCAGCGTGACCGCGCTGCGCGAAATCGCCGCCGGTCAGGTGGGCATCGAGATGCTGCGCAAGGTGCCGACCTGATCGCGTGCACTGAGCGCACGCTGACCGACCCTGGCGCTGCCGTCAGGGTCTGTTCACCTGAAAAGGCCCGGCGCAAGCGGGCCTTTTTCTATTTGTCCGATCAACATTGCCCATCCAAGGGTGCCCGTATCCGCGCTAAAGTCTGAGGATGACCCTGGCCACCGACGCAGCCGCAGCTTCCTTTGCGGCCCTGACCCACAAGCTCGATTACCTCGACGAGGCGGACATCCGCCGCGTGCGCGACGCCTACCGCTTCGCCGACGAGGCGCATCTGGGACAGTTCCGCGCCAGTGGTGAGCCCTACATCACGCACCCGATTGCGGTGGCGGGCCTGTGTGCGGACATGAAGCTTGATGCGCAGGCCATCATGGCCGCGCTCATGCACGACGCCATGGAGGACTGTGGCGTCACCAAGATCGAGCTGATCGAGCGCTTCGGGGCGCCCACGGCCGAGATCGTCGATGGCCTGACCAAGCTCGACAAGCTGCACTTCTCGACCAAGGAAGACTCGCAGGCCGAGTCCTTCCGCAAGATGCTGCTGGCGATGGCGCGCGATGTGCGCGTCATTTTGATCAAGCTGGCCGACCGCCTGCACAACATGCGCACGATGGATGCGATGGTCGCGCACAAGCGCGCGCGCATCGCCCGCGAGACGCTGGACATTTATGTGCCGATCGCCCACCGTCTGGGGCTGAACCAGACCTACCGCGAGCTGCAGGAGCTGTCCTTTCAGTACATCAACCCGTGGCGCCACGCCGTGCTGTCGAAAGCGGTCAAGCGCACGCGCGGCAACCGCCGCAACCTGGTTGATCGCATCCAGAGCGAGGTGCAAGAGTCCTTCAAGGCCGCCGGGATGGAGATCGAGGTCTATGGTCGGGAGAAGACCATTTTCTCGATCTACAACAAGATGATCGAAAAGGGCCTGAGCTTCGCGCAGGTCAGTGACATCTTCGGCTTTCGCATCGTCACGCACGAGCTGCTGGACTGCTATCGGGCCCTGGGCGTGCTGCATCAGCTCTACAAGCCGCTGCCAGGGCGCTTCAAGGACTACATCGCCATCCCCAAGCCGAACGGCTACCAGTCGCTGCACACCACCCTGGTCAACCCGGTGGGCACGGCTGTCGAGTTCCAGATCCGCTCGCAGATGATGCACGACGTGGCCGAGAAGGGCATTGCCGCGCACTGGATGTACAAGGAGCAGGCCGAGGCCGGCGACGCCAGCCCGCAGCAGGCGGCGGTGTGGCTGCAATCGCTCATCGACATCCAGCAGGAAACGCGCGATTCGGCCGAGTTCCTGGAGCACCTGAAGATCGACCTGTTCCCCGAGGCCGTCTATGTGCTGACGCCCAAGTCGCGCATCGTGGCGCTGCCCAAGGGGGCGACGCCGGTGGACTTTGCCTATGCCATCCACTCCGGAGTGGGCGACAAGTGCGCCTCGGCCAAGGTCAATGGCGAGCCGGTGGCCCTGCGCACCGAGTTGCGCAGTGGGGACGTGGTCGAGATCATCACCGCGGCGGGGGCGCGCCCGAATCCGGGTTGGCTGACCTTCGTGCGCACGGGGCGCGCGCGCTCCAAGATCCGCGCCTACCTCAAGAACATGGAGGCGGAAGAGTCGCTGGCGCTGGGCACCAAGCTGCTGACGCAGGCCCTGCGCGCCGAGGGACTCAAGCTGCCGGTGGGCGATGAGACCAGCGAGGGGGCCGCCGGGGCGCTGTGGCAGGAACTCATCCGTCTGGGCGGCAATCGCAGCCGCGACGAGTTGCTGATCGACATTGGCCTGGGCCGCAAGGTGGCCAGCATGGCCGCCAAGCGCATGGCGCACCTGATGGCCGAATCCGGGCAGCGCCCGGATGCCTTGACGCTGACGCTGGGCCGCTTTGCCGACGAGACGCCGACGCACAGTTCGGTGGTGATCGACGGCAGCGAGGGCGCCACCGTGCGTCTGGCGCCGTGCTGCTGCCCCGTGCCGGGTGACCGCATCAAGGGCTATCTGGGCCGGGGCGAGGGCCTGGTGGTGCACACGCAGACCTGCGCGGTGGGACGCCGCCTGTTCGAGCGCGATGGCGAGCGCTGGATCGAGGTGAACTGGTCCGACGAGCCCACGCGCATGTTCGAGACCGTGCTGAAGGTCCTGGTGGCCAATGGCAAGGGGGTGCTGGCGCAGGTGGCCGGGGCCATCAGCCACGCCGAGACCGACATCACCCACATCGAGATGGGCAACGAGCGCTTGGGCGAAACCGCCGAGCTCAAGCTGACGCTGGAAGTGCGGGACACCGACCACCTGGCCGAAGTGATCCGCTCGCTCAAGCGTTGCCCGGTGGTGCTCAATGCGGAGCGCATGAGCGCCTGATCAGCGACCGCAGGGGCGCGAGCAGGTGTCAGTGCGCCGTCTCTGGCGCGGGGTAATGCACCTCAAGGATCTCCAGCCGCTCCAGGCCGCCTGGGGTCATCAGTTGCACCTCGTCGCCCACGCGTGACTTGAGCAAGGCCCGTCCGATCGGGGAGATCCAGCTCACCTCGCCTTGCAGGTTGTCGACCTCGTCGATGCCCTTGATGGTGATGGTGCGTTCCACGCCGGCCTGGTTTTCATAGGTCACGGTGGCGCCGAAGAACACCTGATCGTTGCCGTGGTGCAGGCTGGGGTCGGCCACCTCGGCGATGTCCAGCCGCTTGGTCAGAAAGCGGATGCGGCGGTCGATTTCGCGCAGGCGTTTCTTGCCGTAGAGGTAGTCGCCGTTCTCGGAGCGGTCGCCGTTGGAGGCGGCCCAGTGCACGATCTCGACGATCTTGGGGCGCTCGGTGTCGATCAGGTGCAGCAACTCGGCGCGCAGGCGCTGATAGCCCTGCGGGGTGATGTAGTTCTTCGTCCCCGCTGGCAGGGGCGGCGGCGACAACTCGTCGTCATCGTCGCCGTCGGATTCCTTGGTGAAGGCTTTGCTCATGGTGTGATTGTGCCGCGTGCCCGCCTCCCCCTGAACAGGGAGGGGTGTGAACCCGCTGATCGCGCATCCCGCCGCACGCATCAGGGGAAGCTGCGCCAAGATGGCGTTTTCGTTCGAGCAGGGGTGGCAGTGCAGGCATCAAGCATGGGACAGCAGCGGTGGCCTTGGGGACGCTTGGCGCTCTTGCTGTTGTACCTGGCCGTGCTCGGTCTGGTCTGGATGGCGTGGCGCGATCCGACCGGGCGGGTCTTGTTGAGTCCAGTGGTGCTGGCGCAGGTTGGGCGGGAGGTTCTCGCCTGGCCGCTGGGGCCGGTGTGGGTGTTGCTGGCCTATGT
>JAGNPA010000208.1 GCA_017989885.1 Aquabacterium sp. | reverse complement strand
TCAGGGCGCGGCGGTTCCCGGCCGAGGCCGAGGGCGGCTCCAGCTCCAGCAAGGTGAAATCGACGGCGGGCTCGGACATGGCACTGAGGGGTTTTGGTTAGGATAGCTGACATGCGTCCTCCACCTTTTCGTGCCGGGTCAAAGCGCCACCTGCTGAGGGTGGGCGCGTGGCTGTGGCTGTGCGCGCTGTGCACCGTGTGGGTGCCGATGGCCCAGGCTGCCGAGCTGGTCGTGCGCCTGTCGCACGTGGTGGCGCCGGACACGCCCAAGGGGCTGATGGCCACGCGCTTTCAGCAACTGGTGGCGCAGGCCTCGGAGGGGCGCATCCGTGTGGACGTTTATCCGGACTCGCAGCTGTATGGCGACGATGACGAGATGGAGGCGCTGCAGTTGGGCGCCGTCGAGATCCTGGCACCGTCCTTGTCGAAGTTCGGCGTGGCGGGGGCGCCCGAGTTCGATGTGTTCGACCTGCCGTTTTTGTTCGACACACTGGCCCAGGTGCGCTGCGTGACGCAAGGCCGCATCGGCCAAGAGTTGCTACAGGGGCTGGCCCGGCAGCAGATGGTGGGCCTGGGTTTTCTCGACAACGGTTTCAAGCAAATGAGCGCGCCCCGCCCCTTGCTGCAAGCGGCCGACTTCAAGGGATTGCGGCTGCGCATTCAGGCCTCCCGCGTGCTGGCCGCGCAGATGCGGGCGCTGGGCGCGTATCCAGTGGTGCTGCCGTTCGGCGAAACCCGGCGTGCGCTGGCCGAAGGCGTGGTCGATGGCGCGGAGAACCCGGTGTCCAACTTTCTGACCCAGGGCCTGGCCCCGGTGCAACGCGCCCTCACCCTGACCGATCACGGCTATCTGGGCTATGCGGTGGTGGCCAACCCGCGCTTCTGGGCCAGTCTGGGCGAAGGTGATCGCACCCTGCTGCAGCGTGCCTTGAACCAGGCCCTGGCCGAGGGCAATGCGCGGGCCGCTGCGCTCAATGCCCAGGCACTGGCGACCTTGAAGCAGACACCCGGGCTGCAGGTGCACAGCCTGAGCGCGGCACAGCGCACCGCCCTTCGTCAGGCGGTGCAACCCGTGCATGCCGACTTTGCGCGGCGTGTGGGCACGCCACTTTTGCGGGATGTGAAAAACCTTTGCCTCGGGGGCATTTCGGGTTAACCCGCCTGTTGAACGCCACAGTTGGCGGCCCACACCGGGCTGGGTATTGTTCGCGCCACATCGCCCCCTGGGCAGATCGGGCGTGACGAACGCGCAGGTCTGCGCTGGGTTCTCACCCTCACACCGCAAAGGCCCGCGCCATGTCTCAGACACCTGCACGCAAGCCGCTCTACAAATCTCTCTACGTTCAAGTGCTGTTCGCCGTCATCGTCGGCGTGATGCTGGGCCACTTCGCGCCGGAAGTGGGCGCCAAGATGAAACCCCTGGGCGACGGCTTCATCAAACTGATCAAGATGATCATCGCGCCCATCATCTTCTGTACCGTGGTGGTGGGCATCGCCGGCATGGAAGACATGAAGAAGGTGGGCAAGACCGGCGGCCTGGCCTTGCTGTACTTCGAGATCGTCTCGACCCTGGCCCTGATCATCGGCCTGGTCGTGGTCAATGTGCTGCAACCCGGCTCGGGCATGCACGTGGACCCCAACACGCTGGACACCAAGGGCATTGCGGCCTACACCGAGCCCGGCAAGATGCAGGGCACCGTGGACTTCCTGCTGCATGTGATCCCCACCTCGGTGGTGGACGCCTTTGCCAAGGGTGAGATCCTGCAGGTGCTGCTGTTCTCGGTGCTGTTCGGCTTTGCGCTGCACAAGTTCGGCGGCCGCGGCACGATGGTGTTCGACTTCATCGAGAAGTTCTCGCACGTGCTGTTCGACATCGTCGGCATCATCATGAAGGTCGCCCCCATCGGCGCCTTCGGTGCGATGGCCTTCACCATCGGCAAGTACGGCGTCAGCTCGCTGTTCTCGCTGGGCAAGCTGATGGGTGCGTTCTACCTGACTTGTCTGCTCTTCGTCTTTGTCGTGCTGGGCATCATCAGCCGCCTGCATGGCTTCAGCATCGTCAAGTTCGTTCGCTACATCAAGGAAGAGTTGCTGGTGGTGCTGGGCACCTCGTCGTCGGAATCGGTGCTGCCGCGCATGATGGAGAAGATGGAGAACCTGGGCGCCCGCAAGTCGGTGGTCGGCCTGGTGATCCCCACGGGCTATTCGTTCAACCTGGATGGCACCTCGATCTACCTGACGATGGCGGCCGTGTTCATCTCGCAAGCGACCGACACGCCGATGACGCTGACGCAGCAGCTGACCTTGCTGGCAGTGCTGCTGCTGACCTCGAAGGGCGCAGCCGGCATCACGGGCAGTGGTTTCATTGTGCTGGCTGCCACGCTGTCGGCGGTGGGACATGTGCCGGTGGCGGGCCTGGCCTTGATCCTGGGCATTGACCGCTTCATGTCGGAAGCGCGCGCCTTGACCAACCTGGTGGGCAACGGTGTGGCCACGTTGGTGGTCGCCAAGTGGACAGGCGACCTGGACATGGACAAGCTCGACCACGGCTTGAACAACCCCTCGCCCGCCGAAGCCGACGAGCCCGAACTCATCCTGGACCAACAGGTTGCCCACATGGCTGTGACGCCCCAGAAGGGCTGAACCTTGCAATGTGACATGGAGCCGCCCCAATCGGGCGGCTTTTTTGTTGGCTGAAAGGTCGCCGTCACTGCCATACTGCCGTCCACTGCTTTGCGATATTCGGACGAAACCATGTGCACCATTTGCGGTTGTGAATCGGCGCAGGCCCATGCGCCTCATGCCCACAGTCATGCCCACGACCATGAACATGAACATGGGCACCACCATGCCCATGCGCACGATGCGGCGGCCGCTCACACAGGCAGCGGCAACATGCACACCCGGGTGCTGCAACTGGAGCAAGACATCCTGGCCGGCAACCAGCACATGGCCGACCACGTCCGCGCCCATCTGGCCAGTCAGCACACGCTGGCCTTGAACCTGGTGTCCAGCCCCGGCTCGGGCAAGACCACGCTGCTGGTCGAAACCGTGGCGCGCCTGAAGGCGCAGCAGCGCCCGGTGGCCGTGATCGAAGGCGACCAGCAGACGAGCTTCGATGCCGAGCGCATCCGCGCCACCGGCGTGCAGGCGGTGCAGATCAACACCGGCAAGGGCTGCCATCTGGACGCGCGCATGGTGCACGACGCGCTGCACGATCTGCCGACGTTGCCGCATGGCGTGCTGATGATCGAGAACGTGGGCAACCTGGTGTGCCCGGCCGGCTTCGACCTGGGCGAGCGCGCCAAGGTGCTGGTGTTTTCGGTGACCGAGGGTGAAGACAAGCCGCTGAAGTACCCGGACATGTTCCAGGCGGCAGGACTGATCCTGCTGCACAAGTGCGATCTGCTGCCGCACTTGCGCTTTGACGTGGCAAGGGCACTTGACTTTGTGCGCCAAGTGAACCCGGATGCCCCTGTGATCCAGCTGTCCAGCACCACCGGCGAGGGCTTTGACGCATGGATGCGCTGGATCGACACACAGTGCGCCGCCGCCTGATCCTGCGCGGTCAGGTTCAGGGCGTGGGCTGTCGGCCCTGGGTCTGTCAGCAGGCGCGTGCGCTGGGCTTGCGTGGTTGGGTGCGCAACACCGGGGAAGGCGTGGAGCTGCTGGCCGAGGGGCCGGTGGACGACGTGGGCAAACTGGTCGCCCGCCTGCCTCAGCTGCCCGCACCAGGTCGCGTGGACGAACTGGTGGACATGGATGCGGATGCCCCGGGGGTTGCGCCTGCTTCTGACGGCGCGTTCGCCATCTTGCCCAGCCCGACTGAGCACTCACCCGCCCCGGTGCATGCCCTGCTCGGCGCCGATCTGGCCGTGTGCGACACCTGCGTGGCGGAGCTGTTCGACCCCACGAACCGCCGCTGGCGCCACCCCTTCATCCACTGCCCGCAGTGCGGGCCGCGCTACACCGTCACGCGCCGCCTGCCGTTCGACCGGGCGAACACGTCCCTGGCCGAGTTCCCCCTGTGCCCGCGTTGCGACGCCGAGGTGCACGACCCGCACGACCGGCGCTTCCACGACCAGACGCAGGCCTGCCCGGACTGTGGGCCGCGTCTGTCGCTGTTTCTCTCCAACGGCGAGGCGGTGCCCGGCGATGCCATCGCACAGACCTGGGCGGTGCTGGCCCGTGGTGGCATCGTGGCGCTGCAAGGCGTGGGCGGTTTTCACCTGTGTTGCGACGCACGCCAACCGGAGGCGGTGGCGCGTCTGCGCCAGCTCAAGCGGCGCCCGACCAAGCCTTTGGCGGTGATGGCGGCTAACGTGGCCTCCTTGCACGACGAGGTGAAGGTCTCCCATGACGAGGCGCACTGGCTGACCTCGCCCGAGCGGCCCATCGTGTTGCTGAACCAACGCCCGCACCTGCCCGCGTCTTGTCCCGGCCTGGCCCCGCATCTGCACACCCTGGGCGTGATGCTGCCCTACACCCCGGTGCACCACCTGCTGTTCCGCGAAGCCGCGGGCCGGCCGACTGGCACCGACTGGTTACGTGCGGCGCAGCCC
>JAGNPA010000207.1 GCA_017989885.1 Aquabacterium sp. | reverse complement strand
AGACCTTGACGGTGCCGTCGACGGACGGACCTTCCTCGTCGCTGGTGATCAGGAAGGCGATGCTGCCGGCGTGATCGGGGTGCTGGGCCACGAACTCTTCGCTGGCCACCACCATGGCGGCCAAGGAGGTCTTCATGTCAGCCGCGCCACGACCGTAGAGGCACCCATCACGGTAGCTCGGCACGAAAGGTGGGCTGGACCATTGGTCGAGCGGGCCGGTGGGCACGACATCGGTGTGGCCGGCAAACGCCAGGGTGGGTGCGCCAGTGGCATGGCCACGGCCGCGCTTGATGGCCCACAGGTTGGTGACGGGGGCATCGGCCGGGCCGAACACCAGGGTCTGGCACTCAAAACCAATGGCCAGCAGGCGCTCGGCCATCAGGGCCTGGCAGCCCTCGTCAACGGGGGTCACGGAGGGACGGGCGATCAGCGCCTCGGCGAGGCGCACGGTGGCGGTCATGTCAGGGTCTCAGCGGGAGGCAGGGAAGGGCGCCCGGGTGTCTTCTTCCGGGTGCACATCCAGGGTGATTTCTGTGAAGGTCGGGCCGTCGTCGTGTTCTTCGGGCTTGGCAGCCTGCCGGGTCGGGATGGTGGTGTCGTTCTGCAGACGCCACATGAGGTCGGTGGGAGAGTCGGCATAACGCAGACCTTCTTCGCGGCTGACCAGACCTTCACGGATGAGGCGGGCAATGTCCTGCTCGAAAGTCTGGGAGCCTTGCGACATCGATTTCGTCAGCGCTTCCTTGACCTCGTTGAAGTCACCGCGGGTGATCATCTCGGACACCAGTTGGGTGTTGAGCAGCACCTCGACGGCGGGCACGCGGCCACCCGAGGTGTTTTGCAACAGGCGCTGGGACACGATGGCCTTGAGGCCGGAGGCCAGGTCGCTCAACAAGGCAGGACGGGCCTCGGGCGTGTAGAACGACAGAATCCGGCCCAGGGCGTGATAGCTGTTGTTGGCGTGCAGCGTGGACAGCACCAGGTGACCGGACAGGGCGTACGACAGCGCGGCCGTCATGGTTTCGCGGTCGCGGATTTCACCGATCAGGATGCAGTCGGGTGCCTGACGCAGGGCGTTCTTCAGGCCAATTTGCAAGGACTGGGTATCGCGCCCCACCTCACGCTGGTTCACCACAGACTTCTTGTTCGAGAACAGGAACTCCAGCGGGTCTTCGATCGTGAGGATGTGGCCCGTCATGCGCTGGTTGCGGTACTCCAGCATCGACGCCAACGTGGTGCTCTTGCCCGCGCCGGTGGCGCCCACCACCATGATCAGCCCGCGCTTTTCGAGCACCAGATCGGCCAGCGACATGGGCACGTTGAGCGACTCCAGCGCCGGGATGTCGCTGGGGATGTAGCGGAACACGGCCGCCACGGAGCCACGCTGTTTGAACGCGCTCAGACGGTAGATGCCCACATTGGGGATCGTGATGCCCAGGTTGAGCTCACCCGTTTCGTCCAGCTCTTCGAGCTGTTGCGGGGTGATCAGCTCGGACAGCAACTGGCGCGGCTGCGACGGCGTCAGGATCTGGTCCGTCAGCTGCAGGATCTGTCCATTGATCTTGATGAGGATGGGTGTCTTGGCAGACAGGAAGACGTCCGATGCCTTTTTCTCGGTCATCAGGCGCAGGATCTTTTCAAGATTGCCACCGCTCATCAAATGCTCTCCCGTGATGGGTTGTCAATGGACAGACAGGATGCCACGCCGATCAGGCGCCGCGCAGCAAGTCGTTGATGCTGGTCTTGGAACGGGTCTGGGCGTCAACGCGCTTGACGATGACCGCACAGTACAGCGAGTACTTGCCGTCGGCCGAGGGCAGGTTGCCGCTGACCACCACCGAACCGGCCGGGATGCGGCCGTAGCTGACCTCGCCCGTGGCGCGGTCGTAGATCTTGGTGGACTGGCCCAGGTACACGCCCATCGAGATCACCGAGTTCTCTTCCACGATGACGCCTTCGACGACCTCGGAGCGGGCGCCGATGAAGCAGTTGTCTTCGATGATGGTGGGGTTGGCTTGCAGGGGCTCCAGCACGCCACCGATGCCGACGCCGCCGGACAGGTGCACGTTCTTGCCAATCTGGGCGCACGAGCCGACGGTGGCCCAGGTGTCGACCATGGTGCCTTCATCGACATAGGCGCCGATGTTGACGTAGGACGGCATCAGGATCACGTTCTTGGCCTGGAAGCTGCCACGACGCGCCACAGCGGGCGGCACCACGCGCACGCCGGAGGCGGCCAGCTGCTCGGCGCTCCAGCCGGTGTACTTGGTGGGGACCTTGTCGTAGTACTGCGTGTCGCCCTGGCCCATGGGCACGTTGTCGTTGAGGCGGAAGCTCAGCAGCACGGCCTTCTTGATCCACTGGTGGGTTTCCCACTGACCGTTGATCTTCTCGGCCACGCGCAGCTTGCCGCTGTCGAGCTGGTCGATGATGTGGTTGACAGCATCACGCACTTCGGCCGGGGCAGCGGCGGCGGACAGGGTGGTGCGCTGTTCCCAGGCGTTGTCGATGACGGTTTGCAGAGCTTGAGACATGTGGATCTTTCAGGAAATCAGACAGATTGGGATTGGATGAAGGCCTTGATGCGCTCGGCGGCTTCGACGCATTCGTCGACACCGGCCACCAGCGCCATGCGGACACGGCCTGCGCCCGGGTTGACGCCGTTGGCCTCACGGGCCAGGTAGCTGCCGGGCAGAACGGCCACATTGTATTGAGCCAGCAGCTCGCAGGTGAACGCTTCGTCACGGCCGCCACACACATGGGGAGGCACTTCGGCCCAGAGGTAGAAGCCCGCGTCGGGCAAAGCCACGTTCATGACCGAGGCCAGGATGGGGGTGACGCGCTCGAACTTCTGGCGGTACAGCGCACGGTTGTCGACCACGTGGGCTTCGTCGTTCCAGGCCGCGATGCTGGCGCGCTGCACAGCGGGGCCCATGGCGCTGCCGTGGTAGGTGCGGTAGAGCAGGAAGGACTTGATGAGGGCCGCGTCACCGGCCACAAAACCCGAGCGCAGGCCAGGCACGTTGGAGCGCTTGGACAGGCTGGTGAGCATGATCAGGTTCTTGAAGTCATGTCGACCCAGCTTGGCCGCGGCTTGCAGGCCGCCCAGCGGTGCGGCGTCAGCGCCTTCGCGGAAGTAGATCTCGGAATAGCACTCGTCAGAGGCGATCACGAAACCGTAGCGGTCGCTCAGCGCAAACAGGCGCTCCCACTCGTCCAGCGGCATGACGGCGCCGGTGGGGTTGCCGGGTGAGCATACGAACAGCAGTTGCGTGGTGGCCCAGGTCTCTTGGGAGATGCTGGACCAGTCGGCCGCGAAGTTGCGCGCCGGGTCGGAGTTGGCGAACACGACGCGGGCGCCAGCCAACAGCGCCGCACCTTCGTAGATTTGATAGAAGGGGTTGGGGCTGACGACGGCCGGGCCACCTGCCTCACGGTGCTGCGAGGGGTCGATCACGGTTTGCGCCAGCGCGAACAGCGCTTCGCGCGAGCCGTTGACGGGCAACAGTTGTGTGGCCGGGTCGATCTGCAGGCCGTAGCGACGCTGCATCCAGTCGGCGCAGGCCGCGCGCAGGGCAGGCTCACCGGCGGTGGCGGGGTAGTTGGCCAGGCCTTCCAGGCCGGCGACCAGCGCCTCTTTGATGAATTCAGGGGTGGCGTGCTTGGGCTCGCCAATGCCCAGACTGATGGGGCGGTACGCCGCGTTCGGCGTCACGCCTGCGGTCAGGCGGCGCAGGCGCTCGAAGGGATAGGGCTGGAGTTTGGTCAGCAGGGGATTCATGGGCAGGCATTATCCCAGCCCCTGGCGGCAGATCGGTGCGCCACGGGCATTCCCCTCAGATGTCCTGCTCGGGACCCGCGGCCACCACCGAGCGGTGGCGCCCGGCGCTCTTGGCCTGATACAGGGCCTGATCGGCGCGCTCCAGCGTGGCATCGGTCCCTTCCTGCCCCAGGCACAGCGCCAAACCGGCAGAAAACCGCAGGCGCAGCTGGGGGGCGGCCTGCGAGACGGTGACGCTCGCCAGGGCGTCGCGCACACGGTCCAGCGCAATGGTGGCCTTTTGCGGGCTGGTGTTGGGCATCAGGAACAGGAACTCTTCGCCACCCCAACGGGCCAGCGTATCGGTGTCCCGCAGCACCATGGAGGCGGCGGATGCAAAAGCCATGAGGGCCTGGTCACCCACCACGTGGCCGTGCTCGTCATTGATGCGCTTGAAGTGATCCAGGTCGATCAAGGCCACCGTGAAACGCTCACCATAGCGCTGGAAGCGCTGCGCGGCGTAGGCCAGCTTCTCTTGCATGTGCCGGCGGTTGTAGAGCCCCGTCAAGGCGTCGCGGGTGGCCAACTGCTGTACCTGGTCCAGGGCCTGCTGTAGCTCACGACGCTGTGTGGACAGCCGTTGGCGCCAGCTGGAAATCAGGTAGGCCGTGAAGATCAAAACGGGCAGGCTGCCCAGCATCACGCCAAAGCGCAGCAACTCCAGTTGCGGCGGGTAGTAAGTGGGGTCGACGCTGGAGAGCACCCCCATGGCGGCGCCCAGCAACACCATCGCCAGCACGCCGTTCA
>JAGNPA010000206.1 GCA_017989885.1 Aquabacterium sp. | reverse complement strand
CCCTTGAGGTCAAAGACCTCGGCAATGGGCACCTCGCCAAAATGCACGCGCTTTTGAGGCGCGCGGGGGTTCATGTGCTTGATGCGGTGGGCGAGGGCGTCGGCCTGCGCCTCGGTCACCAGGTCGGTCTTGCTGATGAAGATCTGGTCGGCAAAGCCCACCTGGCGGCGCGCTTCCTGGCGCTGGTCCAGTTGCTGCTCGCCGTGCTTGGCGTCCACCAGGGTCAGGATGGAGTCGAGCAGGTACAACTCGGCAATCTCGTCGTCCATGAAGAAGGTCTGGGCGACCGGGCCCGGATCGGCCACGCCGGTGGTTTCGATGACGACACGTTCGAAGTTCAGGGTGCCGTCCTTGCGCTGCTTGGCCAGGTCGGCCAGCGTTTCGCGCAGGTCTTCACGGATGGTGCAGCACACACAGCCGTTGTTCATTTGAACAATGTGTTCCTCGGTGTCGGCCACGAGAATCTCGTTGTCGATGTTTTCTTCACCGAATTCGTTCTCGATCACGGCGATGCGCTGGCCGTGGGCTTCGGTGAGGACACGTTTGAGCAGCGTGGTCTTGCCGCTGCCGAGGAAACCGGTAAGGATGGTGACGGGTATCAGGCTCATGAGCGCAGTGTAGTCTTGACGCCCCAGATACAGGGGCAGGAATGCGGGCGTGTTCGGCGGAATTCTGCCGACCATGGGGTATTCTTGCAGCATATCAACCACGACACCCTCCCTGTGTCCGATTCCCCCCCTAGTCGCCCGCCGCGAGGCGACCGCCCCCATGGCTCTGCCCATCGGCGCAAAGATGACCATCGCAGCCTGTTTGTCCGTCTGGTCGAGTTCATCTCGCCCGGGCCTGACACCACGGCCGAACTGATTGAAACGCTGGCCGATGCCGAGCACAGAGAGTTGATCGAGCCCGAATCGCGGGTGATGCTGGAAGGCGTCATCCGGATGGCAGGCATGACCGTGGCCGACGTGATGGTGCCCGTGCGCCGCATGGACATGCTCGACATCGACGCGCCGTACGAAACCCTGCTCGCGCAGGTCATCGAGGATGGCCACTCTCGCTTTCCTGTGTACGAAGGTGAGCGTGACAACATCATCGGCGTGTTGATGTCCAAGGATCTGCTCAAGTTGCAGCGCTCGCCAGGCCTGAATCTGCGCACCTTGCTGCGACCGGCGGTGTTCGTGCCCGAGTCCAAGGGGCTCAACGAGTTGCTGCGCGAGTTCCGCTCCAATCGCAGCCACTTGGCCATGGCGATCGACGAGTTCGGCATGACCTCGGGGCTGGTCACGATCGAGGATGTGCTCGAAGAGATCGTGGGCGAGATCGAGGACGAGTTCGACGAAGAGGATCGCCAGTCGAGCATCTTCACCCTGGCGGACGGCAGCCAGCGGGTGGCGGGCGATGCCCTGATCGATGCCGTCAACGAGGTGTTCCAGACGCAACTGCCGGATGACGAGTTCGAGACCATCGGCGGTCTGGTCGCCCACGAGTTGGGCCGGGTGCCCCGTCGCGGCGAGTCGGTGGACGTGGGTGGTCTGCGGTTTGTCGTGATGCTGGCGCGTGGCGGTGCGGTGCGCTGGTTCAAGGTCACACGGGCGCCTGACATGGCCCCGGTGGCCGAGGCTGGATGAGCGCCGCGATCGGGCGGGGGGCTCACCCCTGGTTGCGCGGTCTGATCGGGGGTGCCTTGCATGCGCTGTCCCTGTCTCCCGGGGCAGAGAGCGTTGCTGCGGGTGCACCGGTGTTGCTGCAAACTGCGGCCCTGTTGATCTTGCTGGCCGGACTGCCGCGCCAGTCCTCGCCTCGCGCGGCGGCCGTGCTGTGCTGGGTGTATGGCACGGTGTGGCTGGTGGGCGCCACCGGCTGGATGTTTGTCAGTTTGCACCGCTACGGTGGCTTGCCCGCGTGGATGGCAGTGGTGGCCGTGGGCCTGCTGTGTGCGGCCCTGTCGCTCTACATGGCTGCGGCGGGCTGGGGCTGGGGGCGCTGGCGCACCGGCGTGGCCTGGCGGGATGCCGGCCTGTTCGGCGCGGTGTGGCTGTTGGCCGAACTGGCGCGGGCCCTGATCTTCACGGGCTTTCCGTGGGGGGCGAGCGGCTACGGTCTGCTGGCGACACCGCTACAGCACCTGGCGCCCTGGGTGGGGGTGTATGGCATGGGCTGGGTCTGGGCCACGCTGTGCGCCTGGGTGTGGTGGTCCCTGGGGTCTGTTTCTACGTCTGCCCCAGCGAAATCCTCGGGCCGGGTGGCGCGGCTGTGGCCCGCCGTGGTGGTGGCGCTGCTGCTGACGCTGGGTGCCGTGTGGGACGGTGCCCGCTTCACCCGCGTGGTGGCGCAGCCCTTGCAGGTCACCTTGCTGCAGGGCAACGTGCCACAGGATGAGAAATTCAGCCCTTCTCGGCAGATCGAGATGCTGGTCTGGCACGGTCGCCAACTGCTGGCAGCCCCGGGCGATCTGGTGGTGGCGCCCGAAACCGCCATTCCCCTGTTGCCGTCGCAACTGCCCGAGGGCTATTGGGGCCAACTTCAGGCCGCGTTCGCGCAAGAGGGTCGCCATGCCCTGATCGGGGTGCCCCTGGGAGATTTCGATGTGGGTTACACCAACTCGGTGGCGGGCTTGTCGTCGCAGTCGGCGAACCTGCAGGGGCAGATGTACCGCTATGACAAGCACCATCTGGTGCCGTTTGGCGAATTCATCCCCACGGGGTTTCGGTGGTTCGTCCGCATGATGAACATTCCCTTGGGCGATTTCTCTCGTGGACCGCTGGCGGCCGCATCGTTTGATGTGAAGGGGCAGCGAGTGGCCCCCACCATCTGCTACGAGGATCTGTTCGGCGAGGAAATTGCAGCGCGTTTCGTGCAAGCGGACCAGGCGCCCACCATTTTGGCCAATGTCAGCAACCTCGCCTGGTTTGGCGAGTCGGTCGCCATTCACCAGCATTTGCAGATTGCCCGCCTGCGCTCGCTCGAATTCCAGGTGCCCACCATCCGCTCCACCAATACCGGCGCCACCGTCGTGATCGACCACCAAGGCGAGGTGACCGCACGCCTCGCACCCAACACCCGCGGCAGCCTGCAGGCCGAGGTGCAGGGCATGAGCGGCGTCACACCTTATGCGTGGTGGGCGGGGCGTTGGGGGCTGTGGCCCCTGATCGGCTTCGGTGCGCTGTGGGTGTGCGCCACGGCAATCTGGGGCCAACGGCGCTCTGACCGCGTCGGCATTTAATAGAATCGGGTATTTGCGTTGAGCCTGTTCGCAGAGCAGGGCGCAAGGCCACACATCCATGACACCCCTGGTGACGCTGCCACCCCTGCGGCGCGGCGCACCCAACAAGGCAACAACATGCTGACTTTCCAGCAATTGATTCTGCGTTTGCAAAGCTACTGGGACGCCCAGGGCTGCACCCTCCTGCAACCCTACGACATGGAAGTGGGCGCCGGAACCAGCCACACCGCCACCTTCTTGCGCGCTTTGGGCCCGGAGCCCTGGAAAGCCGCTTATGTGCAGCCCAGCCGCCGCCCCAAGGACGGCCGCTACGGCGAGAACCCCAACCGCCTGCAGCACTACTACCAGTACCAGGTCGTCCTCAAACCGGCACCGGCCAACATCCTGGAGCTGTATCTGGGCTCGCTGGAGGCTCTGGGCTTCGACCTCAAGCAGAACGACATCCGCTTTGTGGAAGACGACTGGGAGAACCCCACGCTGGGCGCCTGGGGTCTGGGCTGGGAAGTCTGGCTCAACGGCATGGAAGTGACGCAGTTCACCTATTTCCAACAGGTCGGCGGCATCGACTGCAAGCCCATCACCGGCGAGATCACCTACGGTCTGGAGCGCCTGGCCATGTACCTGCAGGGCAAGGAGAGCGTGTACGACCTGGAGTACTCGCCGGGCGTGAAGTACGGCGATGTCTTCCACCAGAACGAGGTGGAGCAGTCCACCTACAACTTCGAGCACAGCGATGTCGAGTTCCTGCTGCCGGCCTTCAACAGCCATGAAAAGCAGGCCAAGTACCTGATGGAGCAGCAGCTTGCCCTGCCGGCCTACGAGCAGGTGCTCAAGGCCGCGCACACCTTCAACCTGCTGGATGCCCGTGGCGCGATCTCGGTGACCGAGCGTGCCGCCTACATCGGCCGCATCCGCAATCTGGCCCGCGCTGTGGCGGCCAGCTACCTCGACAGCCGCGCCCGCCTGGGCTTCCCGATGGCCCCCAAGGCCTGGGCTGACGAAGTCATTGAACAACTGAACAAGAAAGCAGCCTGAGCATGAGCACCGCCAACCTCCTGGTTGAACTGTTTGTAGAAGAGCTGCCCCCCAAAGCACTCAAGAAGCTGGGCGAATCTTTCGCCACTGTATTGGCCGACAGCCTCAAGGCACAGGGCCTGGCCACGGCCGATGCCGTGGTGACGCCGTTTGCGTCGCCGCGCCGCTTGGCCGTGCATGTGACGTCGGTGGCCCCCAAGGCCGCCGATCAGGCCGTGCAGCAAAAGTTGATGCCTGTGTCCGTGGCGCTGGACGCCAACGGCCAGGCCACGCCGGCCTTGCTCAAGAAGCTCTCGGCCCTGGGCCTGGGCG
>JAGNPA010000205.1 GCA_017989885.1 Aquabacterium sp. | reverse complement strand
AGCAAGAGCGACATCACCCCCGAGCAGTATCAGGCGTTCTACAAACAGATCAGCCACGACAGCGAGGACGCGCTGGCCTACACCCACAACCGCGTCGAAGGCCGCAGCGAATACACCCAACTGCTGTACGTGCCCGCCAAGGCCCCGTTCGACCTGTGGAACCGCGACAAACGCGGCGGCCTCAAGCTCTACGTCAAGCGCGTCTTCATCATGGACGACGCCGAAGCCCTGCTGCCCAACTACCTGCGCTTCGTCAAGGGCGTGATCGACTCGGCCGACCTGCCACTCAACGTCAGCCGCGAGATCCTGCAGGAAAGCCGCGACGTCAAGGCCATCCGTGAAGGCTGCACCAAGCGCGTGCTGTCCATGCTTGAAGAGCTGGCCAACCACGAAGACCAGGCCAAGCGCGACCAGTACGCGGCCTTCTGGGCTGAGTTCGGCGCCGTGCTCAAGGAAGGCATCGGCGAAGACTTTGCCAACAAGGAGCGTCTGGCCAAGCTGTTCCGCTTTGCCTCCACGCACGACGAGTCTGGCGCGCAAAGCGTGTCGCTGGCCGATTACGTGTCGCGCATGAAGGAAGGCCAGGAGGCCATCTACGTCATCGCCGCCGACAGCCAGGTGGCCGCCAAGAGCAGCCCGCAGCTCGAACTCTTCAAGAAGAAGGGCATCGAGGTGCTGCTGCTGACCGACCGCGTCGACGAATGGCTGCTCTCGCACCTCTACGACTTCGAGGGCAAGCCGCTGCAGAACGTCACCAAGGGCGCCGTCGACCTGGGTAGCCTGCAGGACGAAGAAGAAAAGAAGAAGGCCGAAGAAGCAGCCGCCGCCTTCAAGCCGGTGCTGGAGCGCCTGCAAACCGCGCTGGGGGATCGCACGAAGGAAGTGCGCGTCACCACCCGCCTGGTGGACTCACCCGCCTGCCTCGTCACCGAGTCGGGCGACATGAGCGCCCACCTGGCGCGTCTGCTCAAGCAGGCCGGTCAGGCGGCACCCGAGGTGAAGCCCATTCTGGAAGTGAACCCGGACCACGCTTTGGTGAAGAAGCTGGAAGCCAGCGCCCACTTCGACGACCTGGCTCACATCCTGTTCGACCAGGCCCTGCTGGCCGAGGGCGGGCAACTCGAAGACCCGGCCGCCTATGTGCGCCGTGTCAACTCGTTGCTGCTGAACGCGACGGTCTGAGCTCGTCCAGGGGCGCGGGCGCCGAGCCCGTGACCCCGTCAAAGCGGCTGTCGAACGCGAAAAACGAGTCCTGCGCAAAGCTCGACTCGGCCCACAGGGCTGCGCGTTCGGCGCGGCGCTCTTTCAACTTGCGCGCCAACTGGTCGCCCGCATCGTTGAACTCATCGCCATGGCGCTCATGCTGCGGCGCGGCCACATCCTGTCCCAGCGCCCAGGCGGCCATCAAGGCGCCTTGCGGCCACTGACCGGGACGGCAGCGCAGATAGCGCACGCGACACGCCTCCAGGGTGGCTTCCTTGAGTTTCTGTGAACGCCCCGTGGAGCGGGACGAAGTGGACGGCGACTCCAGGTCGATGGCCGAAATCACCACCCCGTTGGGCGTGCACACCAGCAAGGACACATTGAGCGACTGCAAACGGTCGTACCAGGTACGGGCGTCGCGTGCGTCGGCGGACTGGCAAAAGCGCAGCAGATTGACCTTGGCCAGCACCACATGCTGGGGCAGGGTGGCGTGCAGTTCTCGGAACAGGGCGCGTTCGTGGGCGTTCAGCAGCGGCCGCGCCTGCAAATTCCAGCGTTTGGGCCAGTTCTGATGCCGTGCGCGCGTGGCGTAGGCATGCCCACCCCAGCCCAGCAGCAGGCCGCCTACCAAGGCTGTTGCACACACCAGCCATAACCACGCATTCGACGCCATGCTGTTCCCCGTTCAACGCTGGGATGGTACGCCGCGCAGCTGTCGGGCGAAACCCCTCCGCCGAGGGGTTTTCGGCAGGTCAGGACGACGCCATCAGCATGCGCAGCCAGTCGCTGATGTGCATCATGCGGTACTTCACGCGGTAGATGACTTCGGCGGCCAGCGATTGCAGCGAGCTGTCGAGGTGGCTGCCTACCGTGTCGGGGGGCAGCTTCAGCCAGGCCTGTGAATCGGGGCCGTCTTGCTCGATCACGGCGCCGGACTTGGCCGCAATGCGCAGCATCGGGGCGTTCTCGCTCAGCGCGTGGATCATCATGTGGGTGGCGTGCTGGTTGCGCGCATGGGTGATGGCGTGCTGAAACAGGCGCATGCCCAGTCCCTTGCCGCGTCCGGACGGCAGCACCGACACGCCAAACTCCATCGCGCGGGTGTCCGGGTGCGCCTCATGCGGGCCATGCCCCGGCAGCGCGGCCAGGTGAGCCACGGCCACCAGGCGCAACTTGCGGTCAAAGATGCCGAACACCTCGTCGCGCTTGAAATCGATCGACGCCACGTACTGGGTCATCTGGTGCTGCGTGGCGGGGAAGCCGAAACGCAGATAGCGATCCCGCTCGTCCAGATGGAGCAGGTGGTCCAGAATGCGGGGGCGGTGTCGGGCGTGCAGATCGCGGATTGGCACCCAGTGCTCGCCCTGCAGGCTGGACTTCGGATTCGGCGCGCCCAAGTCCGGCCCCAGTCCGAATCTGTCCAGATCGGAGCTTGGCTTGATGGCAGTCATCGCTGACCCCTTTGTGAACCTGTGAAACGCATGTCTCGTCGTCCCGTGTTGCAACGCATCATAACCTAGGGTTAATACTTATGCGACAGGCTTGCGGCGCCTCCCACGTCTCAATGCAGGTCAAGTCTAGTGGCGTCAGGGCTGTTGCGAGCGTTCGGTCAGGTACTTTTGCGGGCAAAGTTTGCACGGCGGTGTCAAAGCGGGCTATACTGCGCGATTCCCGACATGGTTGCCGGGAGGGTTGCGTGCACTTTTGGTGAGCGCAATCGGGGACGCAGGCCAATACGCTGGGACACGCTTTGAGTGCACCGCAGGTCCGCCGCCCGTTGCTTGAGAGGCCACCACATCCTAAGAAGTGGTTCCAATGGCGACAGTCAGCCAGTTTTTTACCAAGGAAATCTCATGAAGACCTTCAGCGCCAAGCCGGCCGAAGTGAAGCACGAGTGGTTTGTGATCGACGCCACCGACAAGGTGCTCGGACGAGTGGCCAGCGAAGTCGCTCTCCGTCTGCGCGGCAAGCACAAGGCCATTTACACGCCTCACGTGGACACCGGCGATTTCATCGTCATCGTCAACGCCGACAAGATCCGCGTCACTGGCACCAAGGCCAACGACAAGATTTACTATCGTCACTCGGGCTTCCCTGGCGGCATCTACGCCACGAAGTTCAAGGACATGCAAGCCAAGCACCCTGGCCGCGCCATCGAGAAGGCCGTCAAGGGCATGCTGCCCAAGGGTCCCCTGGGCTACGCCATGATCAAGAAGCTGAAGGTCTATGCAGGCGGTGAGCATCCTCACGCAGCCCAGCAGCCCAAGGCCCTGGAAATCTAAGGAGCGGCCACATGATTGGTAACTGGAACTACGGCACCGGCCGTCGCAAGTCGTCCGTCGCCCGCGTCTTCATCAAGAAGGGCACTGGCCAGATCATCGTCAACGGTAAGCCTGTCGAGCAATACTTCGGCCGTCAAACCTCGATCATGGTCGTCAAGCAGCCTCTGGCGCTGACCAACAATGTCGAAGCTTTCGACATCAAGGTCAACGTGCACGGTGGTGGCGAATCCGGTCAAGCCGGCGCTGTGCGCCATGGCGTGACCCGCGCTCTGATCGACTACGACGCAACGTTGAAGCCTGAACTGAGCCGCGCTGGTTTCGTGACCCGCGACGCTCGTGAAGTCGAACGTAAGAAGGTCGGTCTGCACGGCGCGCGTCGCCGGAAGCAGTTCAGCAAGCGCTGATCCTTCTGGGTGTGCCGCCCGGCTTCATGCCGGGTCGGACTCCCGATCAAAACCCGCTCAAGGCCCTGCCTTCGGCGGGTTTTTTCATGGGAAATCCACATGGGGCCCACGTGGACACCCTTGCGGTCATGAATGTTTCCTAAAATGGTGGTTTTCCCGCAGGCAAGACGGTGGCGGGGCCACTGGCGCCGCTGAGGCTGAAAGGTTGAAAGATGATCAAAGTCGGTATCGTGGGTGGCACGGGCTACACCGGGGTCGAGTTGCTGCGTTTGCTGTCGCAGCACCCCCAGGTGCAACTGCAGGCCATCACCTCGCGCAAAGAGGCCGGGCTGCCGGTGGCCGACATGTACCCCAGCCTGCGCGGGCATGTCGATCTGGCTTTCGTGACGCCCGATGACGCCAAGCTGACCGAGTGCGACGTGGTCTTCTTCGCCACCCCGCATGGCGTGGCCATGGCCCAGGCGCGCGAACTGCTGGCCGCTGGCGTCAAGGTCATCGATCTGGCGGCTGACTTCCGCCTCCAGGACACCGCCGTGTTCGAGCAGTGGTACGGCATGCCGCACAGCTGCCCCGACATCCTGGCCGAAGCCGTCTACGGCCTGCCCGAACTGAACCGCGAGGCCATCAAGAAGGCGCGCATCATCGGCAACCCTGGCTGCTACCCCACCTCCGTGCAACTGGGTTGGGC